>CAINWE010000030.1 GCA_903854365.1 Oligoflexia bacterium | reverse complement strand
TCTTCCAGCTGAGTCACGAGTTTCGCTGTCTTGGCTTCTAAGACCTGAATTCGCTCGGATAAGGGAACTAAGATCTTCTCTGGATTAAATGTAGCCGAGTTGCCTATCTGACTGGGTTCTTCAGAAGCAAACGTCAATGGAATGGCGGCAACAGAAAAAATAAGGTAAAAGAATTTTGATTTCACGCTCTCTTATAGGATAAGTGGGCTCGCGATTTTCATCAAGACCTGGATTTGTAAAATAGAAGTGATTTATGATTTCTCATTCTTTAAGAACAGTAATTCGAGTTAAAAAGGAAGATTCTGCTTTTGTTTATTTTATTTTGGAGTCCCACGAAGGGATCGTCAGTTATTCGACACTCGATTTCACTCCAGGAGACTTGCATCGAGACTTAGAGCTGAGAATTCCTCCCGATTTTGTGGAGGAAGTTGAAAGGTTACTCGAGTCTTTCGGGAATCTCATTTATCGCATGCCTGCATAGGTCATTGATTGACCGGTAAGAGCACGAGCAGGTCCGATAGGAAGTCGAAGGGTCCGATAGGAAGACTTGCTTTGAGTAGATCAAGGACCTTTGTCGGTGCGGAACTTGTAACGACTCTGCAGGATGGTGCTTTGGGTCTTGAGCAGTTTCTTATGGCTTCGCGGAGTGCGTTGGCTTTTGAGGGAGGTCGACTTTTTAGGCGTTTTGCTGGGGGCGAGTCAAAGTCGGAAGCAACTCTCTCAAGTGGTGGGTCTGCTTCGTGAGTTAGAAGAAACTCTGATGACTGGACTGGTGCCCGATGTCACTTGTTGGGACAGGTTGAAACAGTTGGCAAAGCCTTGGGATCGTTTAGCCTACGAGAGTTTGACTGAATTGAAGGCCTCGGGTGCCGCTGTGTTGCCCACCCTTCGGAGATTGCGTGCGCTTGCTGAAGAGCAAACGTGCGCTTGGGAAGATGCTCAGGTCAAGACAGCCCAAGCTTGGATGCAGGCGCTGGTCTGCGCGTTTTTAGTGCCTATCGTCGGAGTGGCATTGTACGTGTTGCTTCCGACCCTCCAGGAAAAGGTTGGGATGTGGGGGGTTGCCTGTGGCGGAGCGCTTGGGCTGATGGCGGTGGGGGCTGTCTGGATGCTTCAGTTAGCTGATACGGCCCGATGGGGAGGTCTCGGATTGGCTCAAAGGAGTTGGTTATTGAGCTCGTTTTGTGCCGGAGAGAGGCTATTGGCGCTGGTGCGCTTAGGGGTTCCTCCTGATCTTGCGTGGGTGAAGATGGGGGATTTTTTACACAAGGAGACGCCTGACTTAGCTCGGGCCTGGGGAGGGAGTATTTGGGAAGTGCCTCGGGCTCATCCTCGGGGACGCGCCGAGGAAATTCTCATTTCTGCGGGCCAATCGATTCGCAAGACTGCTCAGGTGTCAATCATGGAGGGTCGCCCGTGCTTGGATCGCGTGGAGTCAATTCTGTATGGGTTAAGGTCGAGTATGAAGGCTCAAATTGAGCGAGAGTTGTCGTTAGTGGGGACTCACGCCTTGAAACCGTTGTTTTTGTGTGTCGCTCCCTCCATCTTGGGCTTACTTTTTTTCGCCTTGTGGTTGACGGGGCTTGACTCGCTCGGGAGTGATTTTTGGGGGGGGCATGCATCCTTTTAGTCAGTTGCTTCTAGAATGGGTCCTCAGCGTGATTTTTTTCTCTTTGGTCCTGGGAGGAGAGCCCTATCGTTTTCCCCAAAAAGGGAGGGTCTTGGCCCAATCCATCAGAGAATCAATGGCACGTAGGGGTTCTTTTGGCGAGAAACGATTTCAAAGGCAGAGTTCCCGGTTGAATTGAAAGTGGCCTCGAGTTTTCCATTTCGATAGACGAGGATTTTGAGTTCCGAGAGGGTGGATGTTGCGCTATAGAGCAGAGACCCATTGGTGTCCTCCAGCGTGAGTCCGGCAAAGTCTTTGTGTTCTGCTTTCATATGCCCTCTAAAGGAGAGCTCACCCACATCGGCTTGAAAATGCCAGTCATTGAGGTTCGTCTTTGACTTCATATAGAGTGCTTGTCGGAGTCGATTGAAGCTGTAGTCCTTGCCTTGATACCGGAAATAAAACGCTGAAAGTTGCGGAAAAACAACGGGTCCGAGTTGAGATCGAGTCGTCATTCCTTCAAAAATGAAATCAGCGGGTTTGCCTGCTTCGTCCTTAAATAAGTTGCAGTGGCCCCAAACCCAGGAGTGCCAGTTTTTCGGTGTGAGGCTGCGGCCTAGCATGCCGCGGGCAGATTTAAATTCGAAGGTTTCTCCGTTTAAGGTGACCTGACCTGAAAATAAAAGATCTTCGTAAGGCGTGAGTGCTAAGTGTTTTGACAGTCCTAGTTTCGAAAGCGACTCAGGGACGAGATTAAATGAGCTGGTTCGAATGGATTGAAAAGCGAGATCCCAGCTGAGTACTTGGCCTTTCGAGTAAATTGCTCCTTGGGTGCCCTCATGACGCAGGGTGCAAGCGCCCATTTGGATGCTATCCCCGTGGCCTCGAGAAAAGGCCTGAATGTTGAGTGATTGTTTCAGCGCTGTTTTTTTAACCTCTTGTTGGGGTTGACGCTCAAAAAGGACGGCCCAAACATCCGCGGTTCTTTTGAACCCGTTTCTACTGGTAAAGAGGTCCCACTCGAGTCGAAGTCCTCGCGGCTGGGAAGGATCGTTGAGTTTGAGATACCACTTTTCTTGGGTAGCTCCAGTTTGCGCAGCCGATGCATCGGCCACAATGGCCTTCAGTGGGTGGCTAATGATCATAGTGAGTGCAGTCTACCACTGGCCGAAGAAGAATTGTATCCCCTTCCATGCCTTCTACTCTGACCATTTCGGTAATTTTTCTCAGGGGACCGATTCTTTTGACCTGGGCGACCCATTGAATTCCGAAACTGACGAGTTCTCGAATTCCTCGGGTGGGTAGGCGCCCCTCAGACGCCAAGAGGCAAAGGAGTTCGATTCTTCGCAGTGCGTCTCGAGGGGAGTTTGAGTGGAGAGTTGCGATCGTCCCGTGGTGCCCTGTGTTGAGAGCCTGAAGAAGTTCCAACACCTCGGGGCCGCGGCATTCCCCTAAGATAATTCGGTCGGGTCGCATTCGGAGCGTTTGTCTCAATAAGTCCCGCAGGGTGACTTCTCCAAATCCGTCAGCGTTTGCAGGGCGGCTGATGAGACTTAAAAAGTGGGGGTGGATCGGAAGTAGCTCGGGGGTGTCTTCTAGCGCAATGATTCGCTCAGAGGGAGGAGCCTCTGACAGCAAGTCATTGGTCAGGGTGGTTTTTCCGCTTCCAGTTGAGCCTGAAATTAAAATGGAGTCGCCCGCATGGACCGCCCGGATCAAGACTTCGTGAAATGGGCTGTCGATCCATCGGCCTGACTGGCGTGGGTGGATCTTGCAACCCCGGCGTTGCGGCAAATTTCTCATAGAAATGCAGAGTCCCGTTTGCGCTAGGGGAGGAAAGACAGCGTGTAACCGATGTCCCGAGGGTAAGCTAGCGTCAATGAAGGGGAATTGCGCGTCCCAAGTTTTTCCGATTTGGGAGAGCTGGCAAAGCAGCCAGCTGCGAAGATCAGTCTCGTTCCAGGTGGGGAGTGAGTGCATAGGAATTACTTCCATGCCGTTTCCTCGATCCACAAAGACGGTGTGGTCGCCGTTAATGCAGATATCGGTCAAACTCGGGTCAGTGAGAAGAAGGTCGAGCCACTCGGTAGGGGAGGTTAATTGAGAGCGTTCCATGGAAACTCCGGATGAGATTTGATGGCCATTTCTTCGAGCAATGACTGTCGATCGGTCGGGCGAGGAAGTGGGCGAAGTAAGGTTTCCCGCTGGAGACGTTGGGCTGAGATCGGAGGAGGGGAGAGGCGCGGGAGTAAGATCGCTACTAATTCGGAGCGCTCGTTTAGGTAATCCTCCGAGCCAAAGAGGCCGCCTAAGATCGGGATGCTGCGCAAAGAGGGTAGTCCTTTCGCCTCTTCTCGCACTTGATCTTGTAGGAGTCCGGATAAAAGCAGCGGCACGCCAAACTGAGCATCGACTTGGGTGGTCATTCGATTGCTTTGAATGCCGGGGATGCCCCCATCTGTGGTCGCCGGTCCGAGGTGACTGACTTCAGTCAGGACGTCAAGTCGCACTCGGTTGCCCGCGATGTGGCTGACCTTGAGTTTGAGAGTGAGGCCGTACTTTTTCCAATGGATATTCGAATTAAATCGGGTTCGAACCGTGATGGGGAGTTCTCCTCCGGCGAAAAGTTCGGCCTCTCCCGGAGCTCGGACGACCAGCTCAGGATTTGAGAGCACTTTGGCGTTTCCTTGACCCTCTAAATGTTGGATCGCTAGGTCGATCTTCAGGGGTTCTGGAGGAGGGCCAGGGCTGATTTGAAACTGAACAGGAGTGGTTGAACCCCAGAACAGGCCTAAACTATTGAGATGATTTTTTTTGAGTTCGAGCAAAAAGACTTTGAAGGACAGGGTCGGAGCTCGGTCAGGAAGGCTCTCTAGATCGAAATTGAGGAGTGGAAAAAGATTCAGAAGTTGCCGTTTGATGGACTCAGAGTGGCTTGGGTCGTCCAAGGATCCGCGCACCCAGAGGGCGCTGCCGATCTTTTCGAGTCGGAGGTGAGAGTACCCAGAGCGTTTGAGCCAATGTTCACATCGTTCCCAGGCGCGTTGGAGTAAGTCAGTCGAGGCATAAGTCTCATCTCGGACTTCGCGAGGAAAGTCGCGGACCAGTGAAGCGATTCGGGAGCTTTCTCGGAGACTTAGGATCTCACCTCTTAAAACGATGTGGGTGCCAGCGTAGAGGACTTCGACCTCAGTCAGCTTCTCTGCGCTGAGTTCTAAAGCGGATGGGGCTCGGTTGAGGTCTCTGCGTTGAATGATAATGGATCGGTGTTCGGATGTGCCGTCTGATTTCCAAACCCAAAGGTCGCAGATTCCCTCTTCGGTTGCCTTGAGGAGGAGGCTATTTTGGGGAGTTGCGTGATCGCCCTTGAAAGCAGGGAGTTTGAGTACTTTGACTTTGTGATTGCCGAGAGCGTACCGGGTGAGTTGTGGGACGTGGAGAAGTCGTTGTTCTCCTAGGGTTAGCAAGAGATTTGGCATTTGACGGATGTCGGGGGAGTCCCCTGCTAAGCAGAGCGAAGAGCTGAATGCGATCCAAAGGGACAGGTAACTTTGATCAGGGTAGGTGAGCATGGGCGGGTGATCTTCGCAAGAATTGCTCCAACGGACGGAGAATGGATTAAGGTGTAGGGGGTGACTTGACAAGTTCCCTCAATCAGGGCTAGAACACAGTTTCAACTTTTTTTTTGGAGGTAAGTATGCCCTCACGTATGATGAAAACTAAGACGGCTCGAAAAGTACGACAGGCTCGCAAAGGGAAGACCCGTAAGCGCCGTGAGCAAAACAAAGGCACTACGCCTAAGTTTCCGATTCATTTAGAAAATTAAGTCTCGGGGGAATCTCCGAGCACCGCGTCTGCGCAGGGTTTCTGCGCAGCGGTTCCGCAGTGACAAGATCAAGACGAAAAACCGACGTTCAAGGGAGCAAGTTATGGCGACTCAGTATCTCTTTACCTCTGAATCGGTGACTGAAGGTCATCCAGATAAAATTGCTGATCAAATTTCAGATTCAGTTTTAGATGCGATCTTGGCTGAAGATCCTCGTGCGCGTGTGGCCTGTGAGACTTTGGTGACCACTGGGTTGGTGGTGATTGCAGGTGAGGTCACTACATCTGCTCACGCGAATTACGCTGAGATTGCTCGTAAGACGATTCAAAGAATTGGCTACGACGATTCAGACAAAGGATTTGATTACAAGACTTGCGGCGTTATGGTGACTCTAGATCGTCAATCGCCTGATATTTCTCAGGGCGTGACCACGGGCGCCGGGCTGCATAATCAAAAAGAGCAGGGCGCAGGCGATCAAGGGTTAATGTTTGGATATGCGGTGCGCGAGTCTGAACAACTGATGCCTCTTTCGATCGATCTTTCTCATCAGTTAGCCCTCCGCCTCTCCAAAGTGCGAAAAGACGGCACCTTAGGTTGGCTCCGTCCGGACGGTAAGACTCAGGTGACGGTTGAGTACGAAGATGGACGTCCGAAGCGAGTGGATGCAGTCGTGGTGAGCTCGCAACACGATGAGACTGTCACTCATCAGCAGATTCAAGAAGCTCTCATTGAAGAGGTCATTAAAAAGACGATCCCCCGTCAATATTTAGATCATAAGACCAAATTTTACGTCAATCCAACGGGTCGTTTCGTGATCGGTGGCCCCATGGGAGATTGCGGCTTGACGGGTAGAAAAATTATCGTCGATACCTACGGGGGGCATGGCGCCCACGGAGGAGGAGCTTTTTCAGGAAAAGATCCGTCGAAGGTCGATCGATCAGCTTGCTATATGGGCAGGTACGTTGCGAAAAATATTGTCGCAGCTGGGCTTGCAGACCGTTGTTTGGTGCAGCTTGCTTATGCGATCGGGGTCGCCGAGCCCGTTAGTGTGATGGTGAATGCATTTGGTACCGAGAAAAGTGATCTCAAAAAACTCGAAGCTTCTGTGAGAGAAGTTTTTAGCTTGAGGCCAGCAGGCATTATTGAGTCCTTGAACTTGTTGAGACCCATTTATTCCAAAACTGCTGCATACGGTCATTTTGGTAGGAATGAACCTGATTTTACTTGGGAAAAGCTGGATCGAGTCGACGCACTTCGCTCTTTAAACTAAACATGGCCTCCGCTAAACTGGAGGCATGCGTACCTTTTTTTTACTGATCAGGATTTATCCTTACTTTGCAGTTCCTTGCATATGGGTAGCTCTTGAGGTAGGGCTTTTTTATCATCGTCGTCAAAGCGCAAATCAGTGGATTTTATGGATGTTTTCAATGGTCCTCTTTTGCTGCTTAGTCCTTTGGATTAGGCAGCGTGGAGATCTTTATGCTGAGCGTTGGATCTCTTATCTTTATCATAATGTTTTTACCCACAGACTTTAAGTAGGCCTCATGCCTTCTATTATTATCTAAAAAATATCTAAGAATTGTTTTTGACACGGAGGCAAAGATTGCTTAGCCTATAAGAATAGAGCAGGGTATTTTTTGCTTGGTGTACTAACTCAGGGACGGGTTTAGGGGGGGATCATTGATGCTCGCATTTCGGTCTCCATTGGTTGGGGAAAGTTTAGTAATTCAGGATATTTTCAAGACGATTGAAAAGGTGGCGCAAACCGATAGCACCGTCTTGATCACCGGAGAAAGTGGGACTGGAAAAGAGCTAGTGGCTCAAGCCATTCACAAGTACTCTCCGCGTGCACTCGCTCCTTGGGTCGTTGTCAATTGTGGCGCCATTCCCTCTGAGCTTTTGGAGGCAGAGCTCTTTGGGCACGTCAAGGGAGCTTTCACCGGAGCCACTCAAAATCGCGAAGGTCGCTTTGAAATGGCGCAGGGAGGAACTTTATTTTTAGATGAAATTGGGGATATGCCCCTTCATCTTCAGGTGAAGCTTCTCAGAGTACTGCAGATGCGGCAATTCGAACCCGTGGGTTCGTCCAAGCCACTGGATCTGAACGTAAGAATTATCGCAGCCACCAATAGGAATCTAGAAGAGGCTGTGCAGAAGCGCGAGTTTAGAGAAGACCTCTATTACCGATTGAATGTTATTCCAGTTAAAATTCCTTCCTTGCGCGAGAGACGAAGCGATATTCCGCTCTTGGTACATCATTTTATTCATCAGTTTAACGAGTTAGCCCAGCACGCGGTAGAGGCCCCCTCGGGACAAATCATGGAGGCTCTCCTCGCCTATGACTGGCCGGGTAATGTGAGAGAATTAGAAAATCTCATGGAGCGGCTGGTGATTTTGAAAGGTCGGGGTACGGTTGATTTGGGTGACTTACCGCATCGCATCTTTCAAAAATATGCTGAAGCTAGGCCGTCTGGAGCCGGGGCAGTAGCTGAGTGGGAGTTTCCGAAGATGGTCCTTCCCCAGTCTGGCGTGGATTTAAAATCGATTGTGGCGGCTTTTGAGAATCATTTGGTCGACCAGGCGTTGGTTCGAACGAACGGGAATAAGAATCGAGCAAGCGAATTACTGCAGATGAACCGGACTACACTCGTTGAAAAGCTCCGCAAACGCGGGATGATCGTGCCAATGTCGGTGAAGGAAAGTATTCGACAATTCGACGACGATGAAATCCCCTCAGTCGGTAACGCTTAAATCCTGTGGGCCGCGGCTCATCTGTTTGCGCTTACTGCGCGGATTCCTTGCCTTTACCTTCTTTTAGGGTTTGTCGGACGAGGTTTCGAACAATGCGATTTCGGTTGACGCCTCCGAGAAGGGTTTTTACGTCGTCGTAGAGACTCGCATCATTGATGAGTGCGCCGATGGTGCCGGTTCCGTTATTAATTTTTTCAAGAATTTGGTTGAGCTGCGTGATTGCGCCGCGGAGTTTGAGTTGATCCATTTCCTGATTCAGTTTCTCAGTAGTAGCCGTCATATTCTTAGCTGATTGAGCAAGATTTTTGAAGAAGGTGTCACTTCTGTGATCTGTTTCAAAGGATTTGAGGATTCTGTCTAGACTCCCGAGGACCGTGTTAATACTGACAATCAGATTGTCGCCCTTTGAAAGAATGTGTGTAATATCTTTCGATGGCCGCTGGATCACGTCAGATTTAGGTGGAAGTAATGGGGCGTCGACTTTGCCTCCATCGAGGCTGATATATTTATCGCCAAGGACCCCTTGGGTCGCGATTTCGAACGTGGCTCCTTCGTGGATCCAATCGCTGGCTTCTTTGGAAATGGCAAAAACGATTTCGATGTTACCTTGTTTTTTGTCGAACTGAATTTTTTCGACTACTCCGACAGGGACACCAGATAACACGACCTTGGCGCCGGGGATGACCCCCTCCGCGCTGAGGAGGTGAGCCGTGTAGGTATGCTTCTGAGTGAAGAGATGTTGAGCTCCTCCTAAAATCAGAATGGTGGCTAGCAGTAAGCCCACTCCTAGGGAGACAAAAAGGCCCACTCTGATTTCATTTTCCATCTGATTCGCCATTTGATTATTCTCCTAATGAATTGAATCGCTTACGAAAGATTTTACCAGCGGATCTTCTGATTGTTTTATGTTTTCGACCGAGTCAATGACGTAAATAGCCCCTTGGTAGAGAATCGCGATTCGATCTGCAATTTCGAAAGCACTCGGGATGTCGTGAGTGACAAAAATACCAGTGATGCCACTCTTTTTTAAGTTTTTAATATTGTCCAAGAGTCGTTTCGTGTTTACGGGGTCGAGTCCAGCGGTAGGTTCATCAAAAAGTATGATCTTAGGGTCAAGGATGGTCGCTCGCGCTAGGCCAGCGCGCTTTTGCATGCCGCCTGAGAGCTCGTTGGGAAAGAGTGCGTTCGTTCCCGTCATGTCGATGAGATCCAACATTTGATTCACTCGCAGTTTAATTTCACGGGCATTGAGAGTGGTGTGTTCTTTTAGTGGATATGCCAGATTTTCTTCGACCGAGAGCGAGTCGAAGAGGGCTCCATTTTGAAAAACATAGCCAATTTGGGTGCGAACTTGAATGAGTTGAGACTCGTTCAATCCGACGATGTTTCGATCATCAAAAATAATCTCTCCTCGGTCGGGCTTCTCTAGCCCAATAATCGATCTTAAAATGACACTTTTTCCGGTGCCGGAGCCCCCAAAAAGACCTAGGATTTCCCCAGATCGAAGTTCAAAGGAGACACCTCGGTGCACAGTCTTGTTTCCAAAGCTTTTGTGGAGATTTTTTACATTGAGAGCAATTGAATATTTCATTTTATTTTGAGTCATGAGCGGTAGCACTAATGAGGGTAAACGGTAATAATAAAAATTTTGGTTAAAAAGTAGTCGCCGATCATAATAAAAATACTGGACGTCACGACGACCCAGGTGGTTGAGTTGCCAACGCCTTGAGTGCCTCCTTCGGTATTAAGACCCTTCCAGCAGGCTAGGAGAGAGATAAAAAAGGCAAAAACAACCGTCTTTGCCATTCCAGTGAGTATATCGAGAATTTCCAAAGACTCGATAGTTTTAGCGATGAAATATTCTGAGTTGATTGCTAACTCCTTCGAGCTCACCATCATTGCACCAAATAAACCAATGTAGTCGGCTAATAGGGTTAAGATGGGTAGGGCAATGAGACTGGCCAAAAGTCTGGGAATAACAATTCTCTTAATGGGGCTGGTGCCTAAAGCACGGATAGCATCAATTTGTTGGGTCACCTTCATCGATCCCACTTCCGAGGCTATCCCAGAGCCGATCCGTCCAGCGACTAAGAGGCTGGTAAATACTGGACCCATCTCGCGCAAAATCGACAAGGCCACGATTTTAGGAATATAGAGGGTGCCGCCGAATTTGGCCAAGCCATATCCAAATTGAAGGGCCATGACAGATCCGGTAGCTAACGCAGTGACACACACGAGTAAAGTCGACTGCACCCCAATCGCCCGAAGCTGTTCAATGACCAGCTTTAGGTAAAACGGGCTTTCGAATAGCTCATGAAAAACGGACAAGCAGAGAGAACTAAAGCCGCCGACAAATTTCAGGAATGAATTGACCTGAGCCCCAGTGCGTCGAAGGAAAGCTAAAATCGGAGGATTTGACTGAATTATGCGCGCTTTGTCAGATCTTAAGCTCATGGTCTTACCTCCGTTTTAGTCGATTTTTATTTGAAATGAAATGTTGATACAAAGTGCCTGAAATCGTCCAACGAGCTACCTGACAAGGGACTCGGTCCGACAAGGATAAGATCATAATAACAATTATCTTTTTGGCTCACAACGATCTCCAGGTTGACTGGAGCGTGATTGAGTGTTCCTGAGACGCTTGACCATAGAGCGTCAACTTGATCTATTTTGAATTTCTTCATTTCGGTGAACTTTAGTTCGGCAATCCCCATAACGAGAGTGCGGGTATAGGCAGCCAAGTTATGCTCGCTTTGGGGGGTACGAGTTACACCCTTGCATCCTGAGGTCAGGGAGATGACGGCAGCCGATTGATTCGATTCAAATACGAGGTCGGGGCGCGGTCCGTCCGTCAACTCGATTTCGGGAGGGGAGTTCGTTTTTTTCCAATGGAATCGGCCTTTGGATAAGTCCTCTACGGAGTATTGGGTCGACTTCTCCTCAACGGATCGAATATTGCCAAAAAAAATACTGCAGGAGCTGAGGACTCCTGAAATCACGGCTAAGGACATTGTAAAAAATATTCTCATACCGACCCTTCCTCATGGCATGAACGTCAAACTTTTATCGAAAACTGTCGGATTTTCTGACGAGGTGCCAAAATCTTATAGTTTTCATTTTCCTAGTGGCCCACTCTGCCCAGCAAAGGATTACCTAGA
>CAINWE010000029.1 GCA_903854365.1 Oligoflexia bacterium | reverse complement strand
TCGGATTGCGGACAAGCCCAAGGACGAGTGGTTTGCTGTTCACCATGGCTACGAAGTACAAATCTGCGATCAAACCGACGAATTTCACCGAACCGGCGCGATTTATTCCCTTTCAAAGGCCGAAAAGCAACCAGGGAAAGTTGGGGAGTGGAACACCCTTGAAATCGAGTTAGACAGGGACATGGTGAGAGTCTCAGTCAATGGGGTGCTGGTCAACAAGTTCGATCCGAAGGGACCTGTTCCAGAGCGAACCAAATCTTACGAGCCTGAACGAGGCCCCAGGCCAGAGTCCGGCTATATCGGGCTGCAGAATCATGATGGCCCTAGCAAGATCGCATTTAAAGAAGTCAGCATCAAGCCACTGGCCAAGTAGTGGTCTCGAGATTTTCAACAAGAATAACTCTCACGGCGATCCATCGCCGTGAGAGATACAAAAACGAGCAGCGCCAGCTACTCGATCAATACGCGTTGAAGGTCCAGAAGGATCCACTTCCGGAAAGCCCAATCCGGGTAATTGAGGGATCTAGCAAAGCGGCCCTATGGGCTGGGGAATTCATCCACTGACTGCCAATGGTTGCGGAACTTCCCATAGCAGAATTCTGTCGTCGAGCTGGGCCCATCACGAAATGGCCGAGACCGCGGGCGTTTTGCTGCGCGTTATTGGCCGCTGCCCAGTTTTCCAGCGAGGCGTCATAACCCACAGACGGTAGTCCATACTGTGCGCGAACCGAATTAAGCCAGTTGGTGAAGCCATAGGCATCGCCACCAGACTGAGCAACCTGGTAGGTTGCGGTGGGCGCAGCAGAATAGGCGGTAGGTTGAGCCATCAAATAGTTTGCGGGTTGACTGATTACGTAACTGGCTGTTTGTACAGGAGCGTAAGTTGCGGCCTGTGTGACCACGTAACTGGTGGGCTGAACTGCCCCGTAAGTGATGACTTGAGCTTCGGATCGAGAAGCAATCAATGATCCAATGCTCAACACAAATGAGAATGCCATCATGGCTGTGGTGTTGATCCTGAGGTGCGAATTCTGCAATGGACTAAACTCCCAGTTCCAAACGCGAGCCTGATTACTCCCATGTAACCAAGTGACTGGCACGGGCCTCCCTTTTCGAGTCGTGTTCCTACTCTGGGTAGACCACGTAAGCTCTCGCATTCGTTAAGCCACCTTGCCAGCGTGCAAATCGAAATTCAACCCTTTATTTTTCTAAATTAACCAATGTTAAACATCGGATGATTGACATAAAATGGTATGTTAATATATATGAAAAAAAATATTAACACAAAAACATCAAATGTAAAATCGATTCTAAAAACATGAGAGTGTTTTAAATAAAATGGTTCAGTATGATAAAATAGTCTATAAAAAAGTGTTATGCGCTTTTTAATTTACCCTTTCTTGTTTTTAGAGGAGGCTCTCGTGGATGATGTGTCGATGAGCATGGTGGTGCAAAAACCATGGGTGATTGGTGTCGTTGGTTCGGGGTTCATCGTTCGTGAGTGCCACTTGGTGGCCTATCAGAATTTTAAAATTTTTCCGCGAGCCATTGCCTCCAGGCACCTTGAACAGGCCCAGATGGTCGCCGAGCAGTTCAAGATTCCGCGCGCTTCTGACCCCGTGGAGGGGATGCTTGACTCTGAGCGAGTCGATGTTCTCGAGATCGCGGTTCCTCCCTCTGCACAGCCCGGTATTATTCGTCGAATTCTTTCACATCCTCATCCTCCAAGGGGGATTTTGGCTCAGTAACCGCTCGCCATGTCGCTTGAGGAGGCAAAGGAATTAGTTTTAGCCTGTCGCCGTGCGAAGGTGGCCT
>CAINWE010000028.1 GCA_903854365.1 Oligoflexia bacterium | reverse complement strand
GATCTCTCTGTGGTTTTTCAATCCTCACTGCGATCAGGAAATCCTCAGAGGCAAACCTGGCTTTATGCCATCCGCCCCAGCACAAAAAATGAACCTCGATCTAGAAGCCACTCCTACTTTTCTTGCAAAAAAAACTGACCTAGTCCTGTTGACCCACAAACCCTCCATCGAATGGATTGAATCCCTGCACGCTGCGGGCGTTGAGACCCCGCACTTTTGTGAGTTTTCTTCGGGCCACATCGAAACAGCCGTTCAATCAAAGAAAATTACGGGCATCGAACCATGGGGCTGGAGTCCAACGGCTTCTGAAATTTTTCAACCCTTCCTGCAAAGACTCGTCACTGCAGACGGAGGTAACAGTGAGTTTGCGCGAGACGCATTAAGCACCTTATTATTTACAACAGACGGAATCGGGCAAATTTTTTCAAAAGCCTGGAGCGTCGAATTTCTAAACTCCTGGCTAATCCGTCACCCAGAAGCTTCCATTTTTTTCGGAAATCTTCAAGATACTGGAGCAGTCCAGACAGAGTGGGCTACCATCGTTCAAGCTCTCAACGAAATTTTGAGTCGACATCCTCAAGCGATGCTCAAAGCCCCTTATGGAACTTCAGGTATGCAGGTTAAGTCCGTGTCTCACACCTCTGCACTCGATGGACCGATCGGTGGATGGATCAAAAGAATCCTCAAAAACCAGAAAGCGATCATTATAGAACCTTACCTCAACCGAGTTGCTGATCTGTCTCTTCAATTCATGATTAAAAAGAAAGAAACTCAAGTCTTAGAAGCTCGGCAATTTTTTACAGGACCCTTCCATGAATACCAAGGAACTCTGCTCGGACCCAAGTTTTTCAAGCTGAGCCCAGAGCAACTGAAATTTTTTCACTCGGCGCTTCCTCCCTGGAAACAGTTCGTCCGCGAATTAGCCCAGAAATTAAGAGAACTCGGCTACGAAGGTCCGGCCGGAGTAGATGCGTTTCTCTGGAAATCCTCAACCGGGGAGCTCCGACTCAAACCCTTGGTCGAACTCAATCCACGATGGACCATGGGTCGAGTTGCACTCGAACTAGAAAGCCACCTCGCACCCGGAATCTCGGGGGCCTGGGCTTTTTTACCGCTCCGGAGTTTACCGACCCTAGGGTACACCGATGTTCCAACTTTTATCCACAAAATGAAATCCCTCTATCCGATTCGAACAACTAGCGCGGGCGGCGGTCAACGAATTCAATCCGGAGTACTCTTCACGAATGACCCTCTTCAAGCCCGATCAGTCCTGACGCTCCTTGTGACCTTCCCCAACCCAGAATTACTCCTCACCTGGCAAGGCCCCCGCCCTAGCATTTAAGCCACCCTACTTACCTCCTGGCCAGCCCGCTCCGGGCGTGTTAACCTTCCTCCTCTCCCAGGCTATCAGAACCTCAAATATCCAATCTCAGGAGACGCCATGTCCGAGCTACAAGCTGATGATCGATCTTTATTCAGGAAGTGTCGTGGTCTTCAACCTCGCTCCTTCACCTGCCTGCCAAGCTCGACTCCGCTCATCCTGCTCTCGCTCTGCCTGACCGCCCCCTCCTGGGCCACACCCCCGCCAGACGCTCTCCAAGGATTGGGCATCCAAGAACACCTGGGCGAGCAACTGAACCTGAAGGCCCTAGACGGCGGACTTGGAAAGGAACTCGAGCTGGTTAATGAGCAGGACCAAGCGATCCTCCTCTCCAGCTACTTCAATCACAAAAAACCAATTTTGCTCACCCTGGTCTACTACGAATGCCCCATGCTCTGTAGCCTCGTCCTGAATGGGGCGCTAGAAAGCCTCCAAAAAATCGACTGGACCGTCGGCAAAGAGTTCGACGTCATCACTCTGAGCATTCACCCTGGCGAAACCCCATCCCTCGCGCGCAAGAAGAAGGCGACCTACTTAAGTCGCTATGCTCGACCCCATGCCGAGGAGGGCTGGCACTTCTTGACTGGTCAGGAAACAGCGATTCAATCTTTGGCAGCTCAAATTGGCTTTAAATATCGGTATGATCCCGTCGAGAAGCAATATATTCATGCCGCTGCGATTTTCGTTCTGACCCCCGAAGGAAAAATCTCACGCTACCTCTATGGAACCACATTCAATCCACAAAACCTCAAGCTCGCTCTCCTCGAGGCTAGTGAAGGCAAAGTCACTCGGACGACGCTGGATCGAGTCCTTTTGTTCTGCTTTCATTTCGACCCGAATAAAAACAGCTACACTTTGCGGCTCTGGCGTATTGTCCAAGTCGTTCTCTGCATTCAAGTTTTAGTTCTCGCAGGCTTGATGGGAACCCTGTGGCGAAGAGAAAAGATCAGTTAAACAGGCCCAAAAGTTGAGCGCTATCCACTACCCCCAACAGGAGTGAAACTTGCAGTCATTAAAAGCTTATGAATTCCAAGAAGCTATTTCAGTCTAAACTTAACCCATCGATCGACTCCCCCAGAGGTTCTCAGTTTGCTCCCCGATTTGCCCCCCGCGGTTTCCGTAACCGACGAGAAGCTGCTGAGCGCCTGGCGCAGGCCCTATCCGCTTATCGCGGCCAAAACCCCCTCATTTTAGGAATTCCGCGTGGATCGGTACCCATGGCAAAGATCATCGCTGATATCCTGAACGGGGAACTAGACGTAGTGCTCGTGCATAAAATTGGAGCACCCAACAATCCCGAATTCGGAGTCGGATCCGTAAGTGAGTTCGGGGATATTTACGGACCTGAGGACCTTGGACCCTACGAGATTCCCATTCCCTATCTCAGCACCGCCGCCCACGAAGAAATTATCAAGCTCCAAGAAAAGCGGGCCTCCTACTCTCCCATACGCCCCCCCATTTCGCCGAAAAACCGAGTGGTGATTATCGTAGACGACGGCATTGCAACCGGCTCGACGGCACTGGCTGCAATTCGAGCCATCCACGCACAGAGACCAAAAAAACTCATTCTAGCAACCCCGATTGCCCCCCCCAAAGCAATCGAACGTCTCCAAGCAGAGGTGGACGAACTGATCGTCCTTCAGTCGCCGCTCGATTTTTTTTCAATTAGCCAATTCTACGACGATTTTCCGCAAGTCTCCGACGACGAGGTTTTAAAGACTTTGGCAGAGTCTAAGAAAGACAAGGCCGCGTAAAAATTCCAATTTAACTTTTTTACCATAAACATTTTGACAACGCTGTCTCATCAGGCTATCAAAAAAGCAGACTGCTACAAGCGCCTAGGGGGACAACTAAGATGCTCAAAGCCTGTTTAATCGGATTCTTGATTCTCGTT
>CAINWE010000027.1 GCA_903854365.1 Oligoflexia bacterium | reverse complement strand
CTCCTGAGGTAGAAAATGTTTAGTGGCGGAGATGATCCCGTAGAAAATAATTCCTACACTTAGGCCTGTCCAGATCTGATTGATTCGGGATTCCGTGCGAAGCGCTACTTTTGAGTAATTGAGAAATCCAAATAAGAGCGCGGGCACTGAGGCAGTCACCGCAATCTTGATGATTTGAAATAGAGTCAGGTTGAGAAGCTGGTTCACTTTAGGTTCAATCGTGGACAATTCTGCAAGGATCGCAGGAATCCCATTCAGCATGAGAAAGAAGCCTACGGCTAAAAAGAAAAGATAAGTTCTTTTAAAAGAGCGGGCATCAAATTTTTTCTGTGACCACTGCGTCAGGCAGTAGATGAGACTGATCGTCGCAAATAGAGCGAGGAGTCCTACGCAGATGGTATTGACCAGCTGAACGGGGGTTTTTCGCCCGCGTTCGAACCTGATCCACGTTTCAGGCGTAAAGACAAAACGATCGGTCGAGGTGACGTGTTCGCCAGTCACGTACGCCGAGATACGCGCTTCTCCCGCTTTGAGAGCGACGCCTGGGTCTCGGAAGGTAAAACGCCAGTCAATTCGATGGGGTTGTTTGATCGCAGAACTGGAAACTTCTTGAACGCCTTCTTTCTGGATCTGATATTCCTTTGCGATCTGACTGAGAGCGAGAGTGCGCGCTTGTTCCTCACTCAAACTCTTAAGTTCTCGGTCTTCGGGGACCACGTGCCTTGAGCCGAGAATTTCGCGATTTTTAGCGATTAAAACTTCGTAAGACTCAGCTCTTTCAGCGACTCCGACGTTAAACCGGACAAAGCGGACTGACCAGGCTGGTGGAGTGATGTAGGTACCGACGAGCTGGCGATAGGTGTCTTTGCCGCTGGTTTTCCAAACCAATTCATCTTGGGCTGGGTCTGAACTGACGAGGCGAGCTTGAGGCTCCCAGGTATTATTGATTTCATTTTGCCAATAGTTTTTGGCGACTGCAATCGCTTCTTCACGGGTGATATTGAGACTCCACGTGTCGCGAAGCGGGCGAAATGAAGTGAGTCCAAGGATGAGGAAAATCACGCCGGCCAGCTGAATCCCCTGATGGACAGAGGGATGCAATGGCGGCAGTGTTCTTAGGTAGTCTTGTTTCTTAGTTTTTTCCTGCGATATCGGAGGCTTCCAGCTTGAATTGAGTGCAGATGCATCGAGATGCGTCCATTTTCCTGTTCTCCATCGAGCATAAAATACTGCCCAGAGTGGGACTAATGTGAGCACAACAATCATGCTCTGGTCGATCCAAGCGCGGGGAGCTGTTGATGCGAAGAGGGGAGTAGCAAAAGCAGAGACGTCAAACGCGAAGTGAAGCAGAATGCCTGGGAGGAGGCCAAAGTTGACGTAAATCAGACCGAAGCAGATCGACGGTAGAATTAGCTCGATAACCCGTGCGTAATAGGGTTGCGCTGGATAGTTAGCGTGGGCCGCCGCAAAAATGAGCGCCTGAACGATGAAGCCCAAGGTCAACCAAAGCCGCCGCCGCCCCAGGCGGTTTCCGATGAGTGCGGCACTAGCGAGGGGCACCGCACGAAACAGTGATTCCTCCCAGAATCCGGCATGTAATGATTGGGCGATAGAGGTAAACCAGGGGAAGTAGCTCGCCAATGCATCGGGTTGAAAAAGAATATCGGATGGACTCCACCATCCCAAGGCTCGAGAGCCTAAAAGGTAAATTCCCACCACATAAGCTGAAAATGCGCCCAAGGCTAAGTAGCCACCGAGCGTTCTTCCTAAGATTTCATAGGAACTGGCATGGGAGGGTTTCCAAATTTTCCAAAACTGAGGGTGATGTGGGAAGGCCAACCTCCCTAGACTCTCTGCAGCCATAAAAGACACGGAGAGGATAAAAAATTCCCCTAAAAACACGAGTTTCGCCATCAGCAAGGTTTTTAAGATAAACGTAATTTTCGGAATGGCTGTGTCGTAATGCATCCAAGCAAGAGGGATCTGATTCAGTTTTTCCAGGCCTTGAAGGAGTGCTACAGCAGCCGCCGCTATGACCGGAGGCTTCCACAAGAGCCATTTTTTTCGAGCGGCATAAAAAATTCCAAATACACAGCAACCTAGAATATAGAGGACAAGCATTGCGGCGCTAGCAATAGTTGCGAGCGTATCGTTAGCTGATCGCATCTCTGCATATTTTCGCGTGAATGCTTCTGGGACTTCAACAGAATGCTTGATCCCTACGAGATGGTCACCGGCAATCGTGAGGGAAAGTCGAAATTTTCCTTCGCCTAAGGATTGGTTTTTTCGCTCGTAGACGAAACGATGATCGACGCGTTTACTCAGTTGAGTAATGCTCGCCTTTTCGACCATTTGGAAGTCAGCGAGTTGGACCTTCCAGTGCTCCGTTGCAGATTTTTCGGCAATTTTTAAGGCTTCTTCGGGAGTAAGGGCCGCTCCTGGTTGAGTTTCTGGGAGATAGTTCCGAAATCCGTATAACTCTCCTTCTGGAGTAAACACTACGTAGCTTTGTTCAATAGTGCCTTCCTTAAAGTGCCTGACCGTCCAGGTGTAAGGAGAGTAGAGTTTCTCTTGAATCACCTCGGAAAGACGTTTTTTCCCTCCTGCTTCCAGTTCAATAAAGGTTTGAGTGGCTTGGTCTGCCGAGAAAGTTGCCGTCTGTTGAAAGTTTTCAGGGGCCCAATGATTCGCAATGGCCAGGGATTTTGCAGTTTCCAGGGCCTGAGTCCGATCGAGTTTGATTTTCAGGTCAATGACCGGAAAGGCCTCCGGGTAATAGTGCACTGAGAAGTAGGCCCCGGCGACAAAGACGAGGACATGCAATACCCAAAACCAAGGACTCCTGAAGAGGGATTTCATCGAAGGCATCAAAGCGCATCTCCTTTGAGTTGGTGATTTTCAAAAATCAGGGGTACTCCCGGAGTAAGTACACGGCTTTGGATGCCGGCTCTAGAAAGGCTTTGTATAAAGCGGTCGGGAGATTGGGTTAAAATTGGAAAAGTTTTGAAATGGTGAGGTATGGCAACTTTCGCGTGAACTGCAACCGCAGCTTTCGCGGCCAATTCAGGACTCATGCCAAAATGTCCGCCAATATTCAGGAGCGCCAAGTCAGGTGGTGAAGTCTCACCGATGAGCTCCATGTCTTTAAAATAAGCGGTGTCGCCCGAGTAATAGATCGTCGGACCATTCTTGATTTTTAGGAGAAAGCCACCCGCCGTCCCACCATAAAGCATTTCATGCGATTTCGGGTGCTCAAGACCGCTCGAGTGAACTGCTGGCGTCATAGTAACCGAAACTTCACCTTGGGCAATGTCGATCTCGCCCCCGATATTGATTAAATTTTGGATACCAGCCTGATTTTTTGGGAATCCGAAAACATTCGTCAATTGTTTTCCGAGTTCAAAATGAGTGACGAGTTGAGCGCCTGTTTTTTTTGCCAGATCCACTGCCTCGCCGACGTGGTCGGAGTGGCCATGGGTGATAAGGATATAATCCGCCTTTTTGATCTCGTTCAGGGGAGATTTTTTGGATGTTGCCCAGGGATTCATGGGATTAGTTAGCCACGGGTCGATCCAGATGCTCTGGCCTTGGGGGGTTATGATTTCGAAGGTAGCATGTCCGAACCACGTAATTTGAGTTTGTGGCTGACCAGCAAAACTGGTGTTCAAGATGAAAGGCACAAATAGAAGGGTTAAGACGAGTGGAATTGACATTCTTATTTTTATCATAGCACCTGCACCTTATAACAAAAACGGCTATAATTAAAATCTATGGATGCTCCTGAAAATAGTTTAATTCCTGTCGAGTTTTTGGCGAAAATTAGGTCGAATTTTCCTAGTGATTTTTTTACGACGGAGCCTGATGAGCTTCGAAGTTTTGGGCGTGATTGGACACGCGTATACGAACCTAAGCCTTCGGCAGTGGTTTTTCCCCGAACAACTGACGAGGTTTCGCGGTTCATGAAGCTATGCTCTCAATTTGCGATTCGGGTGGTTCCTTCCGGAGGTAGGACTGGGCTTGCGGGAGGCGCTGTGTCCAGCGCAGGCGAGATTGTGCTCAGTTTAGTTCGAATGCGATCAATTGGTGAAGTAGACCCCTTGGCGCTGACGCTGCGCGTGCAGGCTGGCGCTGTTACCCAGTCTGTGCACGAAAAATGTGCCCCGTTGGGTCTCACTTGGCCAGTTGATTTTGCTTCTAAAGGCTCGAGTCAAATCGGTGGTAATATTGCAACGAATGCAGGCGGGGTAAAGGTCATTCGGTATGGTTTGACCCGCAATTGGGTCTTGGGACTGCAGGTGGTTACGATGAACGGCGACATTTTAGAACTGAATGGCGCTTTGGAAAAAAATAATACTGGAATTGATTTGAGGCAGTTGTTTATTGGGAGCGAGGGGGTTTTGGGAGTCATTACTGAGGCAACCTTAAAGTTGACCCATTTGGCAGAAAATTTGGACGTTTTTTTCTTTGGACTGCAGGATTTTAACTCTGTTTTGAACTTATTTCGCGAGGTGAGGAGAAGTCCATTTCAAATCAGTGCGTTTGAGTGCCTCACTGAGGCGTGCCTTTTGGCGGTCCGTGAGAATCGCAACGTCCCCTCCCCTTTTCAACAGTCCTATCCGGCCTATGTGCTCCTTGAGTTGGAGAGGTCTCCTGACTCGACTCGGGATATTTGGGAACCTTGGTTGAGTGCGCTGTTTGAAAAGAATTTAGTCTTAGATGGTACGTGGGCACAATCTGCCCGCGAGGCGAGAGAGCTTTGGGTGCTAAGAGAGGGAATTAGTGAGAGCCTTTCGAAGCTCGGATTCGTTCATAAAAATGACATTGCGCTGCCCATTGCGAACCTCGGACCCTTTATTGAGGATTTTGAACACACCTTTGCTTCGAGGCATGCTGAGCTGAAAGTTTATCTCTTTGGTCACATTGGTGATGGCAATCTCCACGTCAATACTCTGATGCCACCACACTGGGATCGGCTCCAGTTCGAAAAAACCTGTGAGCAGGCGGATCTTGACCTATTTCACCTAGTTCAAAAGTACCAGGGTAGTGTTTCAGCCGAGCACGGAATTGGACTTCTGAAAAAAAAGGCTCTGCACTTTTCGCGCACCCCTGAGGAAATTCAATGCATGAGAGCGATCAAGCGGACCTTTGATCCACAGGGCCTTTTAAATCCCGGAAAAATATTTGATTGATCTCGAGTACTCAGCGAGCTCTTAGTAGAGCATCCTCGTTTTGATCGAGGTCGCGAGGTTTTCGATCGCATTTTTAACTTCTTGAGACAGCGCCCGATCCGTATCTAACACAAGATACCCTATTTTTGGCTCTGTGGAGAGTACTTGGGCTTGAATGTTCGCCCCGAGTCTTGAAACGATTCCGTTGATCTCGCTCAGCACTCCGGGGACATTTTTGTGGACATTGAGAATGCGATGGCCCTCATGAGAAGGGGCGAGATCGACCTGAGGGAAATTGACAGCCCCTGAGGTGGATCCTGAAGTCACGAATCGAATCAGTGCCGCGGGCACCTCGGTGCCTATGTTTGCTTGGGCTTCTTCAGTTGCTCCGCCGATATGGGGGGTCAGGATGACATTTGCAATGCCTTGGAGTTCGGTGATGAAATCGCTGTGGTTGCCCTCAGGTTCTTCCGGATAAACATCGATCGCTGCTCCAGCGAGGTGTCCCTTTCGAAGCATTTCAGCCAGAGCAGGAATTTGAACGACGGTGCCTCGGCTGGCATTGATGAGATAGGCACCTTTTTTCATCCATTGGAGTGCCTGTGCGCCGATCATTTGGTGGGTTTGCCGTGTGGCGGGAACGTGGAGAGTGACAAAGTCGCTTTCCCTCAGAAGTCCTTGCAAAGTATTGCAACTTCTCGCGTTTCCTAGGGGGAGTTTAGACACGATGTCGTAATAGAGCACATGCATCCCTAAGCTTTCAGCTAAAGTAGATACCTGTGATCCGATATGGCCATAGCCAATAATGCCGAGTGTTTTCCCCCTGACCTCAAAGCATCCTGTGGAGACCTTTTTCCAGGTTTTTCCATGTACCTCCGTACTTCGCTGAAAAAGCTGTCGAGAAAGACTGATGATTTCAGCAATCATCATTTCTGCCACGCTTCGGGTGTTGCCAAAGGGTGCGTTGAAAACGGGGATGCCCCTTTCCTTCGCAAATTCTAAATCGACTTGATTGGTGCCAATACAGAAGCACCCAATAGCGAGGAGCTGATGAGCTTTCTCCAAGATATCAGCCGTGAGTTGAGTTTTGCTTCGAATGCCGAGGACTTGGTAGTGCTTGATCTTCTCCTTCAGTTCCTCGGGTTTGAGTGCTACACTCAAGGCTTCTACATGAAATCCTGCGCTCTCAAAAGCCTCTTGAGCGATGGGGTGTATGTTCTCTAGAAGGAGTACCTTGGTTTGAGTCTTGGGGAACGAAGTAGGAGATGCGAAACCCGTCGTGATATTCATGTCAAAAGTATACAGCAAACGCGGAAAGCTAAGAGAATTTTTTGAGGAGTTGTTTCAGGAGTGATTGCTTCAGGAATGGTTTCTGAAGATGCTTTGTAAGGACGTGTGAAGGTGGCACCGAAATTTAAGGGAGATTCTGATGACTGGTTGGATAATGAGCGGCTCGGTAAGAAGGGTCGGAAGCGACCTCAAAAAGTAGTTCAAGCGAGAGGTCTTGATCTTCCCTGGATTCAAGCTAATGCCACGGTCGAAGAGGTTTATCCCAAGCAGTGTCGTGTCAGAATGGATGGAGAGGGCCAGGCCTTTCTTTGTAGTTATCGGTGGGCTGAGATTATGAACAGGTCCAAAACAGAAGCTCGGGAGCGAACCCCCGTTTGTGTGGGCGACAGGGTATTGGTCGACACCGAAGATCATCGGTCGGGCGTGGTTACGGGGATCTGTAGCCGAAAAAATTCCCTCGTTCGTCCGGCTCCCGGACGAGACGGGCAAAAGCACTATCATGCGTTGGCAGCTAATTTAGATGTGTTAGTGATCGTTGCTTCTGTGACGGAACCCGAGTTTTCCCCTGGGTTGATCGATCGCTTTTTGATTGCCGCTGAAGTGCAGAAAATCCCGGTTTTGATCTGCGCTTCGAAGATGGATCTTTGGAAAGTGCAGGGTACAAAACCCCTTTGGAAAGATTATTCAGACCTCGGTTATGAGGTCTTGCCGGTGAGTTCACGGGACCTCGTTGGCATTGAGTTACTTCGTCAAAAAATTAGTGAAAAAACGGCGGCATTTTGTGGTCAGTCAGGGGTCGGAAAAACGTCCCTATTGAGGGTGTTGCTGAATCGAGAGGTTGGACGAGTAGCAGAGGTGAATCCCCTGACTGGGAAAGGGAGGCATACGACTACCGGTGCGGTGCTTTTAGAGGCTTCAAGAGGATCTCGTTGGATTGACACGCCGGGCGTTCGAGAGTTCGGTCTTGTCAATTTAGTTCCCGAGGATTTGCCCGAGTATTTTCCAGAGTTTAGAAGCCTGGCATGCCGATCTTCAGGGTGTCTCCATCATGCGCCCGAGCAGTGTGAAGCCAGTACTTTGTTTCGGTATGCCAGCTACCTGCGCATTCTCAAATCTCTGCAAGAAGAGACTAGCTGAAGAGTTCTCTTGAGATAATCAGTCGTTGGATTTGGCTGGTACCCTCATAGATCTGGTAAATTTTCGCATCTCTCATGAGTTTTTCGACAGGATATTCTTTAGAATAGCCATAGCCTCCAAAAACTTGGACCGCATCGGTCGCAATTCTCATTGCAGTGTCCGCTGCAAAAGCTTTGGCCATTGCCGCGAGCTTAGTATTTCTTTGACCCTGGTCGATGGTCCAAGCCGCCTTATGAACGAGGAGTCGCGCGGCCTCGATGTCTCGAGCCATATCTGCAATCATAAAACTGATGGCCTGATAATTTGAAATGGGTTGTCCAAAAGTTTTTCGAGTCTTTGCATATTCAATGGCTTCGTCCATCGCCCGGCGGGCGAGTCCGACCGCTCCGGCTGCGACCGCTGGTCGGGTGTGGTCAAATGCGCTCATTGCTATCTTGAATCCATCGCCTTCCTGTCCCAAACGATATTTTTCAGGAATTCTGACGTTTTCGAAGGTAATGCCGCGAGTATCGCTCGCCTTTTGGCCCATGTTCCATTCTTTTTTGCCGACTACGATACCGGGTGAATTTGAGGGCACAATAAAACCGGACATGCCTTTATGTTTGAGGGAGGGGTCAGTATAAGCCAGCACGAAGTACCAGTCAGCGACGCTGCCGTTGGTAATCCACATTTTTGAACCATTAATGATATAGTCAGAACCCATTTTTTTGGCTTGTGTGCGGATTCCGCTGACGTCTGATCCGGCCCCCGGCTCGGTCACACAGTAAGCGGCAAAAATCGGAGCCGCTGTGAGCTTCCCCAAGAATTCTCGCTTTTGCTCGTCGTTACCTGCCACGATCACCGGTGCTGCGGCCAAAGTATTGGCTTCCATAGCGGTTGCAATTCCGGTACAACCGTACGCTAGCTCTTCAGTAATGATGCAGCCTTCTAGAACACCGAGTCCTAAGCCTCCGTATTCTTGTGGAACGTGGGTATTCATGAGGCCGATCTCCCAAGCCTTGGTAGCGATCTCTCTGGGGTATTCGCCAGTCTCGTCGTGATGGGGGGCTTTTGGGATGATTTCTTCTTTAGTGAATTTTCGTGCGAGTTCTTGGAGTTGTGTTTGCTCTTCCGATAGGGCGTAATTAATCATGAGCCTATTTTATGCTGATCGGCTTGTTAAAGTAAAGTTCTCAATTTGTGAGGAAAGGGTGAGTTTATGTCTGCAAACGCTGTCAAGATTCGATCAAAAATGAATATTAGAATTAACAAAAAAGAGCCAAAAGTGAAGGCTCGTTCCATCTCTCAAGCGAAAAATAAAAGAGAGGCCATGGTCCTTAGTTTTGAGAAGCTTTGGAGTAGTTTATGGGCTTCTTCGGTTCATCTAGATTCAGCGCTGTCGAAGTTGCCGCCGCAGAGTAAGAGTGTTTTAGCTCAATTAATTCCAAGTATTCTCATGAGTCCTGCATCTCAAGCTGAGGCCTTGGGAGTTGGTGTGCCGCACGGAGAGCCTTGGAGTTTAACTCCTGAGTCGCTCGGAGGGTGGCGTCCAGCTCCTCTAATGTTGGAAAGGTTGTATGAGTTAATGACTCAAGGCACCCCGCAAGTAGATCCGATGATGGAAGATTTTCCGCCTCACATGGTTGACGAGTGGGAAGCTACCTGGGGCCGAGAGACCGCACTTGCGCTGATTGATACTTTAGGGCGTCCTGCTCCGTTGAGTTTAAGGGTCAATCGCAGTTTCGGCGTAGATGCCGTTTTGAAGGGTCTAAAAAGTGATGGGCAGCTCCCGGTGCGAATTGAGCCGTCGACGTTTGCTCCTTTGGGGATTCGATTATCGGGATATGCTCCGGTTTTAAAGTCAGAGTGGTATCAGAAAGGTGCTTTCGAAATTCAGGACGAAGGCTCCCAATGGATGGCTCTTTTCGCCCTATGGCCTGAGCGTTTTGGATTTCTTTTGAGTGAGCACCCGGGTCAGGTTCGACGGGGGATTCCGCTGATTGACTCTCTACCGAAAATGAAATCGGCGTTGACGGTGGTGGATGCCTGTGCTGGCGCCGGTGGGAAAAGTCTGGCAATTGCGGACGCACTGGAAGGGAGGGGGAAGGTGTTTGCTTACGATACTTCTCTCAAGAAACTCCAAGCTTTGAGGCGGCGAGCGGCTCGCACTCAATTGCGTAATATCCAGACCTCCGTGGTTTCGGACGGAGCCGAAGAAGTTCATGTGGGGCGGTTTAAAGGCTCGGCTGACATTGTCCTCGTCGATGCTCCCTGCAGCGGTTGGGGGGTATTGAGACGAAATCCGGATATTAAATGGCGGCAGGGGGCTGATGTTTTAGAGCGGATGCCAAGGCTGCAGGCTCGTTTGCTTTCGGTTTACTCGGGTCTTGTTGCGCCAGGCGGACGTCTTGTATTTGGGGTCTGTACTTTTCGCGCAGCTGAAACTCGGGATATCGTCCGAGGCTTTTTGGCAGAGCATCCTGAATTTACCTCAAATGAGGGGGGATTTCTGGGGCCAGGGCCCTGTGATGGGTTTTTTATGCAGAGTTTTTCGCGGAGATCATAGGCAAAATTTGTCTTCTCCAAAGACAAAGGCCCCGGCAGCGTGCCCGGGGCCTTTATTCTTTCAGTTGAACTGAAAGTTACTTCTTCTTCTTGGTAGTGGTCTTCTTCTTGGTGGTTTTTTTTGCAACAGCTTTCTTCTTTGTTGTTTTTTTCTTAGTAGCCATTTCTATTTCCTCCGTTAAGGCATCAATTTATGCATTATGAAAATTCAATGCTCAGCTTTGATGTTACCCAGAATACTTCTTATATCAAGTAAAGATCTAATTAAATGCGATTTTTTTGTTTGATAAAAATAAAATAGGAAACTCTTTTCGGAATTTTCATTGAATCGGGGGCTGAGAATGTTTTTTAAATTAAAAATAGATTATTTTTTTTAGTTTTCCGACTGTTGTTGGTCCTTGTTCTAACTATGCTACACTTGAATCTAAGGGACTTGATGATCGTAACAAGGG
>CAINWE010000026.1 GCA_903854365.1 Oligoflexia bacterium | reverse complement strand
CTACACGACGCTCTTCCGATCTCCCTTGCTCCGAAGTATATTCACGGACTGATTAACTTGAGAGGACAAATCGCAACAGCCGTCAGCTTACGCGATTTGTTTGAACTCAAAGAACCTCAATCTAACGAACTCATGAATGTCGTATGCAGAGTCGATGGCATACTCATTTCTCTCCTAGTCGACCAAATTGGGGACGTCATAGAACTCGATCAAAAGTTATTCGATAGCACTCCAGACACCATCAATCCTAAGGTTTCTTTTTTTATGAGTGGAATATATAAAATTCCAGGACAAATATTGAGCGTAATTAATATTAACCAAGTTCTTGAAGTTCTAAACAATTAACGACATAATGAAAAGATAACAAAAAAAGGGGCTAAATATGCAAGACGAACAAGAAGTTTTGACGAGAAGAATTGGAATTTCCCCTTCAAACTCGAATTCATTTTCATCTTTGGATGAAGTCAAGTGCCTTCTAGACAACGCCCCTACTAACGTCATTTACTGTGACGTCCTAAATAATTTAACCATTAAGTACCTTAACAAAAAGAGCCTAGAGACGCTTCAACGCTTAAACAAGCACCTTCCGATTGCACCAGAAAAAATGATCGGCTGCAGCATCGACATTTTCCACAAGAACCCAGAGCACCAAAGGCGGCTCCTATCCAACGAAAAGAACTTGCCGCATCATGCGATCATCAGCGTAGGGCCTGAAAAACTCGACTTACTCGTCTCTCCTATTTATGATGGCAAGGGCAAATACGTTGGGGCAATGTTGACTTGGGATATCATTACCCAAAAAATTGAAATCGAGAAAAACCTCGCCCGCATTCAGTCGATGATGGAAAACGCCCCCGTAAACGCCATGTTAGCGGATCTCGACCTGAATCTTGTTTATTTAAACAAGAAAAGCCGTGAAACCTTAACTAAACTAGAGAGACTCCTTCCCAAGCCTGTTGACCAGCTAATTGGACAATCGATCGATATCTTCCACAAAAACCCGATCCATCAGCGAAAACTCTTATCCGACGAGAGAAACCTCCCGCATCTGGCAAAAATCCACCTCGGAGATCAAATCTTAGAACTTCTCGTCTCGCCGACCTATGATCACAATAAAACCTATATTGGACCCATGGTGACCTGGGAGGTCATTACAGAGCGAGTTGCGCTCGCAAAGACACTCGAACAAACTGCCAACGACTTAGCAGCCGCCGCTGATGAACTCTCTGCTACTGCAACCGTGCTCTCAAGGACTTCAGAGCAAACGGCCCAGCAATCCGTCCACGCAGCAGCCAATACCGAAGAAGTCTCCAAGGGAGTCCAGACGGTTGCTACCAATACAGAGGAAATGGTTGCCTCCATCAAGGAAATCGCTCGAAACTCATCAGAGGGAGCTAACCTGTCCCGAGATACCTTAGCAAAAACTCAAGAGACCAACAAAACTATCCTTCAGCTCGGAGCGAGCAGCCAGGAAATCGGAAACGTCATTAAGGTCATTAGCTCCATTGCCCAGCAAACCAATCTCCTTGCCCTCAACGCAACGATTGAAGCAGCTAGAGCCGGGGATGCTGGCAAGGGATTTGCCGTTGTCGCTAACGAAGTGAAAGAGTTGGCGAAACAGACAGCCAAGGCAACAGAAGACATCACCAACAGAATTGGAGCCATTCAAAGAGACTCAAAAGGCGCTGTAGATTCGATTGGTGGAATCGCATCGGTCATTGAGAAACTAAACAGTATCTCGATGGCTATTGCTGCCTCGATTGAGGAACAAACTGCCACCACGAACGAAGTAGCCCGAGTGGTCAAAGTTTCAAATAAGGGTGTAGATGGAATCGCGGAAGTTGTTAAGTCGGTTTCAGCGGCTGCGAAGCAGAGTTCCTCGGGCGCATCGCAAACGATGGATGCTGCAAAAAATTTGGCGATCCTTGCGGATCGTCTCAAAAATCTTGTGAAGAGCATTAAGGTTTGATGAAGGTACTGATCGTAGACGACTCTGTTGTTTTT
>CAINWE010000025.1 GCA_903854365.1 Oligoflexia bacterium | reverse complement strand
GATTTCGCGGGTTTCTTCGGGGGTCGGTGCTCTCCCTTTGATGCCGAAGAGCTTCTCTTGAAAGGAGCCTCGGTGATCAAATGGCATAATGTAGAGGTCGCGAGTAAAGCCAAGGTCTTTGGGTAGCTGATTCGAGTGAGGCATGATTGAAAGCTCCTTTAGTCTGCATAGGATTATAAATTCGGTTTGGCTCTGTCAACGGTTATCGAGAGCGGAAAAGGGAGTGCTTTTCTAGTGGAGCGCTGCGGAAGGCTCTGTTAAGTTCACGGCATGATTTCAGTGCATCCGCCTTCGGGATTTAGAGATTTTTTGAATCAAGAAGCCAAGCGTCGCCTTTTTCTGATGAATCAGATTTCGACGGTCTATCAGTCCTTCGGGTTTCTTCCCTTGGAGACGCCCGTGGTCGAGAACTTGGATTTGCTCGTCGGTGGCGGAGGGGGCGAAGAGAATGAAAAGCTGATTTTCAAAATTCTCAAACGTGGGGATAAACTCGCCGAGGCGCTTCCGTCCGGTGACGAAAATCGGATTTCGGAGTTTGGGCTCCGCTTTGATCTCACGCTGCCATTATCGCGCGTAGTTGCGTTGCACCGGGGTAAGATCCAGATGCCCTGGAAAGTTTTTCATATCGGTCCGGTCTGGCGAGCTGAGCGCGCCCAGAAGGGCAGGTACCGAGAGTTCATTCAATGTGATGTGGACATCATCGGCGCCAAGGGGATCGGTGCTGAGGTCGAGGTGATTCAGGCTGCTGCTTACGCGCTTGAGTCGGTCGGCGCTTCGGGGTTTGAGCTGAGAATCAATGATCGTCGTCTGATTCAGGCGATGGCTGAAAAGTTTGGGTTTACCGGTTCCAAGGTCGATTCGTTTGCTGTGATTCTCGATAAAAAAGATAAGTTAGAAATGCCAGCTCTTTTGGAGCAATTGACAGGAGTTTTGGGGCATCCGCTTTCGGTCGAGGTCCAGTCGGTTTTAGAGGGTCAAATGACCTTGGATCAGGCGGTAGACTTTCACGCAGTCGCGGGGAATGATCTGAAAACTTTAGTCACCACTTTGCAGGCTTTGAGTTTGCCGCTGACTCGAATTGTTTTTGATCCTTCGCTGGTTCGCGGGATGGGTTATTACACCGGGCCAGTTTTTGAATTGCGCCACTCGTCCGCGGGTTATTCGTTTGGCGGGGGGGGGCGATATGATCGTTTGGTGGGGCGCCTGAGTGGTCAAGAAATTCCGGCCTGTGGCATTAGCATTGGTTTCGAGCGTTTGGTTCTCTTGTTGGCTGAGTTGGAACAGCAAAATCAGTCAGATTCGCAGGTTTTGTTTTTTCCGGTTTTTGATGAAAGCTTGAGAGCTCGGGTTTGCTCATTGGCTGCAGAGCTTCGGAGTCTGGGCCTTTGTGTCGATGTGTTTCCGGATGCGGCGAAGATCAAGAATCAATTTCGCTTTGCTTCGGAACAGGGATATCGCTGGGTTTTGGTGGCTGGTGAAACTGAATGGTCCCAGGGAGTTTTCAAGTTGAAGGACTTTAAATCCGGTGAGGAATTAGAGGTTCCAGCAGCGGATTTGAAGGATCACGTACTCAAGCTTTTTAGCCAGTCGAAAAAGTCCTGAATCGAATCCCCGATCCAAAACGGTCGTAGATGCGGGAGTCCGGGGATAGGGGCTTCGATTTCTGAACGTTTGAAGCTCGTCAGCACTGCTGCGGCCGGGATTTCTGCTCGGAGAGCGGCCTCTAGGCCCGTGGGCGAGTCTTCCAGGGCGATGCAGTCTTCGATCGATATGCCAAGCGAAGCGGCTCCCAGGAGGTCCGGGAGAGGGTCGGGCTTGGCTGCCCCTGCGTCGTCGCGCGAAATAATTTCGTCAAAAAAAGGCGTGAGCTTCAAATGATCCATCGTTTTTAAGAGCTCGTTCCGGCGAGCATTGGAGACGACGGCTGCGCGGACTTGATTCGCTTTGAGCCACTCCAGTCCTTCAAATACCCCAGGAAAAGTCGTCAGTCCGGTGTTCATCGAAGCGATGTAAAATTCGTTTTTTCGTTGCGCGAGGTCCTGCAATTCCTCGGGGGACGGAGTGTGCTCCGGGCGATATTTGAGAAAAATTTGTCGTAAAATTTCAGGGGCTGTTTTGCCGACGAGGTTTTTGATGACGTCGAGGTTGCCGGGCATGTGCAGCTCATCCAAGAGTTGCATCCAGGCGGATAAATGGATAGGTTCACTCGCAACCAATACGCCATCATAGTCAAAGAGAACTGCGCGCGGACGTGTGGTTGCTCGGGCGGAATAAAAAGGATTCGGTCGAGTTTGATGAGGAGTCATATGTTGTTTGATCAGGAACGTACACTAGATTTGATTGAGATTCTACGAGTTTCATCGGAAGCTAAACTTCCGACTCGGGCGCATCCCGATGATGCCGGTTTGGATCTCTATAACTTGGAAGATGTGTTGTTGGAGTCGGGTCACGGCAAAGTCGTCAAGACGGGCATTGCATTAGCGATCCCGGCCGGGCACGTGGGCATGGTGGCTGATCGATCTTCGCTGGCCAAGAAGGGGATTAAATCGGCCGGGGGAGTTATTGATGCGGGGTATCGAGGAGAAGTTCACATTGTTTTGTGGAATCTCTCCCGCGAGGCGGTCCAGCTCAAAAGCGGCGAACGGATTGCTCAACTCTTAATTTTGCCCATTGCCACTCCGGCGGTGAAAGAAGTGCAAAGCCTTGATGAAACTCAGCGAGGCAAGAATGGTTTTGGAAGTACAGGGCGCTAGAAAGAGCGTACCCCGAGTGTGTGGCCCGAAGGGCGAACCTGTTTAACCTTCGGGCCACGTTGCGGAACCCTGTTCCACGTCGTGACCTAGCTGCAATCAGCGAGCCACAAAGAACTTTTGGGCTAGCTCAATATGTTCGACTTCTTCCTCAGCAATTTTTCCGAAAATTTTAGCGGAGACGGGATCCGTTTGGAGGAGTGCTTCATAAAACCGGACTCCCGCCTTACGTCCCCGTTCTTCTGCATTGGCCATGAACAGGGCAAAGTCTTTGGCCGTGGGGCAGTTGACGAGAGATACCCAAAGATGATCGGAGACGAGGCGCTCGCGGATATCTAGCTTGAGGTCGGTCATGCGCTGAAGCAGCCAATGGAGATGCTTATTCTCTTCGCGTGACAGCGCGAGCCATGCTTCTCGGAGTGCGGGGCTTGCATCGGTGTAGTAAGAGGCCGCCCAAGCAAAGGCTTCGCGAGCTTGAATTTCGGCAAATGCTGCGGTGCGGAGACGGTCTCCGAGTCCTTCGGGAGTGCCCAGGGATCGGGGGAGGTCTCCCCATTCTCCTGGGGGGGCGAGTCGAAAAGGGTCCCAGCTCGGGGTGGGGATGAAAGTCATAGTGAGTCTCCCATCTGACAGAGGATTTCAAAGTGAGGTGCACTCACCGGCATCACGGACAATCGAGATTGCTTGATGAGTAGGAGGTCTTTGAGTTTTGCAGTGGACTTGATTTCTCTGAGTGCCACTGGACTCGAGAAAGCTCGGACGGGAGCGAGGTCGATTTGCACCCAATCTCCGGTCTTTTCAGGATCGACGTCAGGGTAGGCGGCTCGGGTGACTTGTGCAAGTCCAACAACGGCCTTGTCCTCGCCGCTGTGGTAAATCAGAGCCATGTCGCCCACTGCGGCCTGTTTCAGGAAGTTTCTCGCCTGAAAATTACGGACGCCGTTCCAATTGGTTCTTCCCTCTTTTTCTAGTTGGGCGTACCGAAAAGTCCCAGGTTCGGTTTTGAGGAGCCAATAGGATTTTGCCATGGGCAGACTTTGACATAAGATGGGGTGCATGGCAAATTTCGGAATTCTTTTCTTGTGTTTGTTTGCGGGAGTCCTACTGCGGTTCTCCCCTAAGTTTCCCAAAGAGACGCCCGCTGTATTAAACCAGTTTATTTTTCACATCTCTCTGCCGGCTATGATGATTTTTCAATTTCATCGGATCGTCTTCGATACTTCGGCGATTTTTCCGGTCTTGATGCCCTGGTCGTTGTTTTTGATGAGTTACTGCTTTTTCATTGTCTTTGGCAAAGCTCTCCAATTGACTCGTAAGCAGGTGGGTGCGCTGATTCTCACCGGGGGGCTGGGTAATACTTCGTTTGTGGGTTTTCCGCTGCTGGAAGCCTTCTTTGGTCCGAGTGCGGTTCCTGTAGGAATGCTTTCAGATCAATTAGGATCTTTTTTGATTCTATCCACTGCCGGACTTCTGGTGGGATGCCAGTTTTCAGGGCGTTCGTTTGCGTGGAGTGCTTTCTGGGGGAGGATTTCTAAGTGTCCTCCGTTTTACGCTTTGATCGTGGGCTTGCTCCTCAGACCTGTGGTGTTTGATGCTGCAGTGGACGAAGTCTTATCGCGATTATCCGCGACGATCACTCCACTTGCGATGGTCTCTGTGGGTTACCAGCTTAAGTTGAATCGCGCGGTGCTCCTCCGCTATCGATCGAAGCTTGCCCTGGGTTTGGGATTCAAACTGGTGCTCGCTCCCTTGTGTTTTTGGGCAATGGCGCTTGGATGGTATGGATCACTCGCCCGGGACACTCAGATTACCTTGATTCAGTCGGCCATGGCTCCGATGATTAGTTCTGGAATTTTGGCCGTCGAGTTTGGATTCGATGAAGAACTCGCAGGCCTCATGGTCGGCGTCGGGATTCCGCTCTCATTGCTGAGTGTGACCGTTTTTCACGCACTTTTTGCGGGGTAGGTCGTCCTCGGTTCATGGATCAACTGTGCTCCTAGGAATAAAAGCACCGCATAGATGGAGCTTGAGATGAGGTACGGGATCTCGGGCGCGAGCGAAAAGGTGAGGAGGCCGCAGAAAGGCCCTAGGGCGCGTGCGAGGCTTCCGAGTCCTTGTGATACTCCCAGCGTGCTTCCTTGCTCTTGGGCGCTGGCGGCTTGCGAGATGAGCGCTGATAGGGTGGGATTAATTAAGCTGCTTCCAATAGCCATCGGGAAGACAATCAGAAAGTAAAGCGGGTAACTCGGACTCCAAGGGAACACAGCCATGACGATCGAGCTGATCCCGAGTCCAAAAAGAAGCAACGTCCGTTCGCCCCATTGGGCGACGAGTTTGCGGATCAATCCGCCTTGAATCAGTGCTCCGACCAGTCCTGCAACCATGAGGACTAAACCGGTGCGATAGCCGGCTTCGCCGGTTTCAAATCCAAATTTGGATTGGAAAAGAAGGGAGAAGGTCTGCTCCATCGTGGAGAATGCAAAGGTAACTGCAAAAAACGTCAGAAATAAAATTCTCAATTCCGGCTTTTGAAAGGCATTGGCCAACGCGTGTATGAGGGATTTCGATCCGGGTAGTCCCTGAGATTGAGCGGTTGCGCGATCTTCACGGCGTTTTGCTCGCAGTTCAGACGGAAAGCTCTCCGGGAGTCGAAAGATAGCTAGGAGTGCGTTGAGTCCACAGATCGAAGCCGCGATCAAGCCGGGAGCAGCCAAGCCGAGCTTCACCGAGGCGATTCCGCCCAGCGGAGGCCCGAGAGTAAAACCAATCCCAAACGCTGCGCCGAGGAGCCCCATGCCTTTTGCTCTCTCTTGGGGAGTGGTCACGTCGGCGATGTAAGCTTGCGCAGTCGAGATATTTGCGGCAAACATCCCGCCCAGCGCGCGCGAAACGACCAGCCAGAAATAGCTCGGTGCGAAGGCAAAAGCCACGTACGATAGCGTCGATCCCATGAGGGATACTAAAAGTATAGGCCTGCGCCCGATTCGGTCGGAGATGGCTCCCCAAATCGGGGCAAAGAAAAACTGCATCAAGGAGTAAATCCCACCTAAAATGGAAAGCTCCAGTCCGTGCGCCCCATAGTGTCGGCCGTAAAGACCAATCAGCGGAATCACCATGCCGAATCCAATTAGGTCAATTAGAACTGTAGTGAAAATCACAAAGAGAGGCGACCGGGCTTTGCTTTTTGAGTGCATATTCGCGCAATTTAGCGGCACGGAGTCTGAAAGGCAAGTGGAGCCTACTCGAGGTGAGTCCGGACAAATAGGTAGCTGCAGTGGCGATTCGGACTTCTCCTTTGCTCTTGGTTTGACCGTCTCGATCGATCAATTGGTTCTGGGGTATGGCTCTAAGTACTCATCAGAGTGGGGGAGAGGGATGGGTTGTGCGGTGCACTTAATTAGCATCCATGAGATCCTATACTGTTGGTGCAACCGCAAACGATCGATTGATCTGCACCTGGAGCAGGGTCGTCCCTATAGGATGGCGACTGACTGCCACTATAGATAATGGTCGGGTCGGCTGGGTTGGATCCATTAAAGCATGGGGTTGTCCCATCCGATACACTCACCCAAGTCCAGGTGTTTTTATCTCCACCGGCGTCGATCGCTCCTTTGCAAGCGCAAAGCCCACTTCGACCGACGTGATTGCCACCTTCACTAACGGAGATGACTGCTCCGTCAATGGCGGGGCCACAGAGGAGGGGCTTTCCACTAAGAGCCACATGAGGTTTGATGGCATAAAAATTTTCACTACTCGACAGGTCACTCCTACAAAAACTACCTGCTGTGGAGAGGTTGGCTGGGGGAAGATTGATAAATCCGCTACTGACTTGGATCGAGCCGGTCACCTCTAGGGCTGTCGCCGGCCAGCTCGTAGGGATGGTATTCGCCTGGGAGATCATGTTGCGTGCTGCGGCAGAAGCATTTGGATCCGCCGCAGAAGCATTTGGATCCGCCGCCACCGCGAGGGTTCGCCCCGCACGCCCGACGGTCCCGTTTGCCGCGACTGCTCCAATCCCGACCCGCCCGTCATCGGTCACGGTGAGGAGGTTGTTTCCGCTATTGTCGGAGACTTGCAGCGCCGCGCTCGTGGATAATGCATCCGGTCCGCGGAGCCAGAGCTGAGCCGTGTTGCTGTCGGACCCGGTTTGGACATTCAAGGGGCTCTGAAAAGTGAATTGGGGAGGGGAATCGGATAGGAGGGAAAAACTCCCTTTTGAGGTGAAGTTGCCTTTCACAGTGAGGTTGCCTGAGAGCGTGGTGTTGAGTGAGTTCAATTGAATGGACTGGATCGTTGGGCTTTTGCCGGCAAGGGTGCTACCCAGGATGAGATCGCCCGACCCTTTCAGATCCAACAGACGATTCTGATTTTGATCCTGAATGTTCAAGACGTCGATCTGCGCTTGAGTGTTGCTACCTGTGGGTAAGGCTCCTTGAAGGGTGAGTTCGGCAGAAAGTTGATTGGTGCCGAGGCCGATTTGGTTGTTTTGACCGACGAGAGCGTTATTTCCGATAACGACCAGTGAATTTTGAAAATTCGAGAAGTCACTGCCCGATAAGGTGAGACTGCAGCTATCGACAGCCCCACTTGGGGTGGGGTTGATCGTACTCACCCCGAGGCTTAAGCAAAAACTGAGGGAGGCTTTGAGCCAAAACAGCGCTGGTGATGAAACGGGTTGAAGGGGGTCATGAGCAGGTGGCTCCCGTGGAAAGGTTCAGCCATCGGTTCGAGCCGTTACAAACACAAATGATGTACGAGGAGGACAGGGCAATCTGTCCGTTGGAGCAAGACGATGACTGAAGCAGGCTGGGAGTGAATCGGATATAAGTCCCTCCTTGGCCGAGTGCCAGTGTGCCCACAATGTCGAGCGCTTGCCTGGGAGTTTTACCAATTCCGATTTGTCCGGTTTTTTGCACTTGCAAGAAGGGGGTGCTGCTGCTGGATGAAGACGCGATCCTCAGCGCTGGTTGTTCGGGCGCCGGATTACTTTGAATTGCAAGGGTGGGTGTTGAATTCGAGGTGATCGCGGGTGGAGTCCCGGTGCCGACGGTGAGTGGCGTAGCGAGCTGGAGTGCTGTGGTCCCCCCGACAGCGAGCTGTGTGGTCCGACCTGAGTTTCCCTTCAGGTTCAGTGTCGTTTGGGCATAAACGGTCAAGTCATGATCGATCGTCGTCGTGGTAGCTGCCGTGGTAGTTGAGAGATTGAGTTGTTGAGTGCCCGAAATTCCGGTTGTGGGGGGTAATCCAAATTGAATGTCTCCTCCGGGAGTGGTCGTTGTACCAGCAACTTGCATGAGGTTCCTACCTGCAGAGTTTTTTACCGTAAGCAGGGGAGCTGAATCTGTCCCGACGATATTCAGGGCTGCAGGAGTACTCGTCGTACCGATCCCGATGTTGCCGTTATTCGATATAAAAAAATCACTGGATCCATTCGGGCCCCACGTAAATCCTGAAGCAGGGATTGGAATCAATCCTGCGGAGAGGGTGCAGCTATTCGCGGCGCTCAGGTCTCTCTCTCCTCCAACGCAAAGTAAGAGAGCGAAGGCCCAGTGGCTTTGGGTCGCAAATAAACGGCGAGTGTAGAATTTAAAAAAGATCCTCTTCTTCTTCATGTTTAAAAAGTGCTTCTATCCATTCAGTATAAAATAAAAGCTCCCCGCGGCGTATGAGTCGAACGAGACACAGGGGGCCTGCGTATTTTGTGCAGATCTGGAGGGCTGCCCCGTGCATCGACGACTCATCCACTGAGGTGCTTCAGTTATTTTTCGGAGTTTCGGGCGTAAAAGTTTTGACTTTTTTTGATTGCAGGGTGCGGCTGGAGCTTTAGCTCGCCTCACGCTCGATCTACTAAACCAACACTTCGGCCCCGAACTCGCCCTAGGGGGGGGTGAGATCCCGTGTTCTCGCCTGCCTGTGTGGGGCGACTTTTTCGGAGTCTATGCCGAAAAAGTATTGACTTTTTCGGAGTTCATACCGAAAAAAGACAGATGAATCGCTACTTACAAGCTTCAGTTCAGGAGTTATTGACAAGGAAGATGGTGCTCGTCATGGGCCCTCGGCAGGTCGGCAAGACGACTTTATCGAAGCAGCTCAACCCGAGTTGCGCCTACTATAACTATGATATTAAGAGAGATCTTAAAATCTTTAGGGACCTGGGGTGGGATCGTTCCAAGAAGCTGATTGTTTTTGATGAGCTGCATAAAATGAAAAATTGGAAGCGATGGTTGAAAGGACTCTTTGACGACGGTGCCATGAAGCAGCAGCAGTTTTTGATCACCGGCAGTGCTCGACTTGATTCGGCAAAAAAAGTGGGGGATTCGTTGGCTGGGCGCTTTTTCTCAGTTCGCATGAACCCCTTGGATTTAAAAGAACTGAAGCAAAGGGGCGACTCTCGATCTACCGAGCAAAATTACCAAAGACTCTTGACTTGTAGTGGTTTTCCCGAGCCTTTTTTTGAGGGGACAGAAAAATTTTATCATCTCTGGGCTAAAACTCATAGTGAGCTGATTCTCAGGCAGGATCTCATTTCGCTCGAGGTGGTGCGCGATCTGGATGGAATTGAAACTCTCATTGAGCTTCTGGCCGAGCGAGTCGGATCTACGGTCTCATACAATGCTTTGTCAGAGGATCTGCAAAGGGACGATAAAACCGTCAAACGTTGGTTGGGTTTATTGGAGCAAATGTACATCGTCTTTCGCGTGTCACCGTATTCGAAAAATATTACTCGGGGCTTAAAGAAGGCGGGAAAGTATTACTTCTACGACCTTTCAAAAGTCGAGGGGGGTGAGGCGCAGAAGCTCGAAAATCTCGTGGCGCTCTCTCTGAAAAAAGAACTCGAATTTCGCGAAGACACGGATGGTATTCCTGGCCAAATTTATTTCATTCAAACCAAAGAGATGCATGAAATCGATTTCTTGGTCCTACAAAAGAAAAGGCCAGCGCGCCTTTTTGAGGTTAAATTGAGTGACGAGCGGGTGAGCAAGAATTTCTCTTACTTCGAGGCAGGATTTCCGAAGTGTCAAAAAATACAGCTCGTTCGGCATCTCACGCGTGAGTATGCCTCTCGCGAGCACGTTCAAGTCAGAAACGCTTTGAGTTACCTTGAGTCGTTTGAATGGACGTGTGAGGATGAGGCTTGAGG
>CAINWE010000024.1 GCA_903854365.1 Oligoflexia bacterium | reverse complement strand
TAGGCTAGGAATATCTCTCTTATGTCTTGAATTGCTTGCAGGTTTGATATCTATTTTAGGTATGCTTCAAATTGGTCCAATGACCAAATACCTCTTTAAGTCCTCGATCACAGATCGCGGGTATAACTGGAGAGCGGCCATGTCAATGTTTAAGGCACATCCTTTTACGGGTGTAGGCATTGATCGCTATGGGAGTTATTTCCTGCAATATCGTGCTCCTAAATATCCACTTCTCTTTGGATACCAAGTCACGGTGACTAACTCCCACAATGTCTTTCTTGAAATTTTCTCGACCGCTGGCGTATTTGCAGGTTTGGCATATATAGCAATGCTTTGTTTCATCGGTTTTAGAGGCTATGTGGCATTGAGAAACACGCAAGGCAAAGAGCAACTTTTAGTAGCAGGTGTTCTTTCAGGGTGGCTTGTCTTTGTTGCTCAATCAACCATTTCAGTTGATAGTTTGGTGCTCTCTGTCTGGGGCTGGATTCTTGGTGGCGCTGTTGTTGCTTTATCCGTCACAAAGATAGTAGAAGTTACAGCTTCAGAAGTGAATAGAAAGAATAAGCAAGGCAGGAAATCTACAGATAAGAGAGTCCGAAATAGAGTCCTTACATTTACAGCTTATGCAATTGTATTACTTTTTATTTTTATCCCCATGTATAAAAACGAGACTGCAAGCTTCCGATTTGCTCAGGTAATCCCTCCAGCTAATACAACACAAGAAGCAATCTATGTGGACCTGGCAAAAAAGACTTTTAACCAACCCTTAATGAATCCCTCATATAAATCAAATATTGCGCTATCTATTGCGAGAATCGATGCTCAAGCTTCAATTCCCTATTTTCAAGAAGTAATCAAGGAAGATAAGCGCCAAACAAATGCATATTCCCTACTTGCCCTAGTTTATGAGCAGTTAAAGAATTATAGTCAGGGGATTAGTGTAAGAAAGCAATTAGCAGTTCTTGATCCTTACGGGGTGCCTAATCTGCTGATACTAGAAAAAGATTACATAGCAACAGGTCATAAGGATTTAGCTAGCCAGGTCGCCTCCTCCATCCAAGCCATGGCACCTGGTACTGATAGCGCGATCCAAGCCGCAAAGATAATCTCAGGATGAATGACTACTCATTAACCATGAGTAGTTATTAATTGTTTGTGACTCATGGGGTATGAGCCGTCATTTCTTGATGGGTCCTTAATCAAGCGTCGGTAGTTGGTCTCAACCCAGGACTCGCTCTTAATACACAGGATCCCTGCCATATTCCCTTGAGTAAAAACCCTACTGGTATCCTTATGAGTATGAGCCAGCGTTTAGATTTTCTACGTGCCAATCGTGGGACTATTAAGGCGATAGCTGCACGCCATAAAGCCTTGTCTATATCTGTTTTTGGCAGTGTCGCTAGAGGCGAAGATGGCCCAAATAGTGATTTTGATTTTCTCGTCTTATTTGATGATGACTCGTCATTATGGGATACCGCATCATTAGTGAACGAGCTATCTGATTATTTGAAAACCCCTGTCGATGTTATCTCTGAGGGTGGCCTCAAACCTCGTGATACCCGCATCCGTGGTGAAGCTGTTTTGCTTTGAGTATTTCAGGCAAGAGCGACTTGAGGACATTTTAGAGTTTGTTAGTTTGACACTTCCCTTCCTCATCCCGTAGTATTGTGTCATGAATATGGGCGTAAACGATTTTGCTGCGGCTAAAGGACTCTCCTCTCGACGCGTGCTTCAGTTGATAGAGCAAGGAGACATAAAGGCTCAGAAAATATCCAATCGTTGGATCATTAGTCCTCAAGAACTTAGTCATATGCCAAAAGCAAGTCGGCCCTTTAGTCGCAAAATCTCGCTATCAATGCTTGAACTTCTCTCAGGTCAAGATTTCTCACAAGATTTAGATCCGGCAGAGATTCGGCGTTTACATATTCGCTTCTCACTACTCCAAAAACACAGAGATCCAGCATCACTGCTGCGCGCATGGATTAGGTTTGATTCTGAGCCAATCGAATTATTTGCTCGAAAAGTTGAGTTAGCCAAACTTCGCAAATCTTCGTTAGTTGTGGCATCAGGAGCCAGTCATCCGCTTAGCGGAATGTCTGATGGAGATGCCTTTGGCGCTTACGTTGAAAAGAAATTTCTACAAAAGGTAAAGAAGGAATTCCTATTAGTAAGTTCTGAGGAGCCTAATATTTTCCTAAAAGTTATCGACAAACCTTTTCCACTGGAATTAATTTTTGGACTTATCCTGTCAGACCTTTCTGCTAAAAATGGTCCCCGTGAAAGAAATATGGTGAAAGAGTTGGTGCAAAAATTAGCAAGCAAATAAGCATCCCTGAATTAGCAGCCGGTCAAAAAGCCAGCTGGTTGGGTTTGATTGAAATCGCAAATATTGTTAAAGATGGTTGGACTTTAATTGGAGGGCAATTAGTTCAACTCCAATGCTGGGAACGGGATGGAATCCCTGAAAGAGTGACTTTTGATGTTGACACCGTATTGGATATTCAAAGTGACCCTCAGATTTTGACAAAATTTACGTCAGCATTGATCACAATCGGTTTTAAGCCTCAAACTTCAGCAATAGATTTGCAATACAAGTGGATCCGCGGGGACGCTAGCATAGACATACTTCTACCAGACCACTCTGGAGAGCGAGCAACTTCAAGAACGGGCGTCACTGGTGGATCAGTTCTAGAAACCCCGGGTGGAAGACGTGTTTTAGATTTCTCAGAAAAAGTAAAGGTCAATCTGGATGGGCAGATTGCCATCATTAATAGACCCACATTCTTAGGAACCTTATTTATTAAGAGCAAGGCCTTAAACAATACAAATGACAATGGAAAAGATCGGCATATGTTTGATATCGCAACTCTTTCAACAATATTTGAGACGGCAGACTTTAATGATTTTGAAGATAGGAAAGAAAAAAGTCAAATAAGATCTGCGATCACTCGCACCTTAGCTCGCGCCGATATTCTTGCTAAGGTTAAAACCTCGGCTGAGGGACTGCAACAGCTACTTATACTCTTAGACTGAGTGTTCTTAGTAAAAGATCTCACATCTGCTTATCTCATAGGGTATGAGTAGGCCGGAAATCAGCCATCAACCAATTTTATAAGTGCGCTAGAGGGCTCATCCGACTCACCATTGAAGTCCTCCTG
>CAINWE010000023.1 GCA_903854365.1 Oligoflexia bacterium | reverse complement strand
GGGCACGCCGCTCGCGGAGTCTCAAGCAGTAGACCCGCTTGAATTGGTGAGGACTGTGGCGGTTGCTCGGATTTTGATGCCAAAATCTCGTGTTCGCTTGTCTGCAGGACGGTTGTCCTTGAGTCAGGAGGCGCAGGTCTTGGCCTTTTTCGCCGGAGCGAATTCGATTTTTCTCGGAGAGAAGTTGCTCACAAGACCGAATCCTGCCCCAGATGCAGATGAGGCCCTCTTGCGGAGTTTGAAGACGGGGCCAAATATGGACCAACCGAGTGCAGCTGCTCCGATGTTGCAGTGAAAGAAGGAGATTCGTCTCTCAGAGGGCGTGCTCCCTAGGTTTTTGATGCAAGATTTTCCGAGGCTTTTAGATCAGAGACTGGAGAAACTCGACGAGACTTTTCAGCGACGTCTCATTGTGCCTCGCCAAGGGACTGATTTCTCATCCAATGATTACTTGGGTTTCACTCGAGATCGAGTTTTGCGAGAGCGGATTCTCCTTCGACTTGCGGATGAGGACGTGGGGGCGTCTGGAGCACGATTGCTGCGCGGGCAGATGCCTTTGTTTGATCGAGTTGAGCACGATCTCGCTCGTTTTGTCGGCCGCGAGGCGGCACTTTTATTTCCTTCCGGCTATCAGGCGAACCTGGCACTCCTTTCTGGTCTGTTGACGGCCGATGACTGGGTGTTTTCGGATCAGCTCAATCACGCTTCTTTAATTGATGGCATTCGATTGAGTCGCGCTCAGCGGGTGGTTTTTCCTCATGGAGACTTGAGTGCTCTGCGTCGGGCGCTCGGGGACAGAGTCGCTCAGCCCGGCCTCAAGGTCATCGTGACCGAGAGCTTATTTGGAATGGATGGGGATATTGCCCCACTCGATGGGTTGGCGGACTTAGCCGATGAGTTTTCTGCCCTTCTCATCGTGGACGAAGCTCATGCGACGGGGCTCTGGGGGGCGGGCCATTGGGGCGGAGGCTTAGTGCAAGCTCTGGGCTTGAGCTCTCGGGTCTTTGCGACGATTCATACCGGAGGTAAGGCCTTAGGAGTGGGTGGGGCTTGGGTGGCGGGGTCCGAGAAGCTCAAAAGTTATTTAGTGAATTTTTCGAGACCGTTTATTTTTTCGACCGCTCCCATCCCGGCTTTAGCGGTCGGTTTAGGTGAGTCTGTGGAGTATTGGAAAAGCGTAGGTGCTTCTCGGGCTGACCTGCTTTTCAAGAACGTAGCACATTTTAGGTCCTCTTTGCCTCGTTTGCTGGGAGGTGGAGTGCAGTCGGTTTCCAGGGAGATGGGACCTATTGTGCCCGTGATCTTGGGGAGTAATGAGGCCGCAGTGAGAGTCGCAGCTCAGCTGCAGGCCGAAGGTTGGGATGTGCGCGCCATTCGCCCCCCGACGGTTCCCGAGGGGAGTGCTCGATTGCGTCTTTGTATTCATTGGGATCATTCGATTTCGCTTCTTCAAACGCTGAGTGAGTTCTTGGGAGGAGTTTTAAGATGAAGAATGGAATTTTTATTTCGGGTACGGACACAGGTGTCGGTAAGACGGTCGTGAGTGCTATTCTTGTTTCAGCTCTTCAGCAGCGCGGCGTGCCCGTCGGTTATTTTAAGCCCGTTCAGACGGGGACGGACGAAGACACTCCCACGTTATCGCGTTTGCTTCGTTTACCCCTCAGTCGATTTCCGGAGCCTGCTTATCGATTTCCGGAGCCGATGGCGCCGGAACGAGCCGCAAAGGTCCATGGGGTTCGGATTGAGTTGGCTCGAGTTGCAGAGGTTTGGCGCGGGTTAGATGACCGCACTTGGGTCGTCGAAGGGGCGGGCGGATTGCTCGTACCCTTGAATGAGCGGCAGACGACGAGGGATCTCATTCGAGAGCTCGGACTCAAGTTGGTGATCGTCGCCTCGACTCGTCTGGGGACGATGAACCATATTTTAATGACAATAGAAGCAGCTGAAAAAGACGCGATTGAGGTTGTAGGCGTGATCCTCGTTGAAGACAGGGACTCTGCCGACAGAGATCTGGAGAACGCTCTCAGGCGCGTCACGCGGACTCCGATTTTGGCCAGGATTCCTCACTTAGATGGACTCTCGCCGGAGTCCGTTGCGCGAGTGGCTCGCGAGCGGTTGAGTCCGGTGCTGCCTCAGGTTTTTGGGGATCTCGCGGCATCGCAGGATTCTGCTGGCGTTGAGGGTTTGGCACAGTCAGCAGAACTCTTTGCTCGTGATCACAAGGTCATTTGGCATCCCTACTCTCAACATGGCTTAGGAGAGCCAATTTTGGGCGTCGTAGCGGGGAGAGGTGCTTATTTAAAATTAAGCGATGGACGTGAAGTGCTCGATGGTATCTCCTCCTGGTGGGTGAATCTTCATGGCCATGCTCACCCCGAAATTGCTCGGGCCATCTTTGAGCAGTCGCAAAAATTGGAGCATGTGATTTTTGCTGGGATGACTCACGAGCCTGCGGTCCAATTAGCGGAGTCTTTGGTCGCCTATCCGACGCTCAGAGATGCAGGACTGAGCCGGGTTTTTTATTCAGATAATGGCTCGACGGCGGTTGAAGTGGCGCTCAAAATGGCGTTTCAGTATTACATGAATCGGGGTGAGAAGCCCCGAGAGCGATTTCTTGCACTGTCGAATTCCTATCACGGCGACACGCTGGGAGCCATGGCAGTCGGGGAGCCCGAAGGGTTTCATCAGATTTTTAGATCCCTTTTGCCGCAGGTGGACTTCGTTCCTCCCGGGGATCTCGAATCGCTGAAAGCTTTGCTCTCGCAGAATCGGGGTCAGTACTGTTCTTTTATTTTTGAACCCCTCGTTCAGGGGGCTGCTGGCATGAAAATGTATTCGTCTCAGTTCCTTAAGGACGCGGTTTCACTCTGTCAGGCGGAGGGGATTCTCACGATCGCTGATGAGGTCTTTACGGGATTTTATCGCACCGGGCGCTGCTTTGCGTTTGAGCACGCAGGCATTCAGCCGGATTTACTTTGCCTTTCCAAGGGGATTACGGGCGGATTTTTACCGTTGGCAGTCACGCTGGCGAGCGATCGAGTTTTTGAGGCATTCTTATCGAAAGATCTGCGGACTGCATTTCTCCATGGGCATTCTTACACAGCCAATCCGGTCGCCTGCGCAGCGGCAAATGCTTCTTGGAAGCTCTTGCAGTCTCGGGACTGTCAAGAGAACATCATTCGCTTGGTCCAGCAGACGCAGAGAGAGATCGAGTCGCTGAATCGACATCCTCGGGTCACTTCAGTCAGATCCCTGGGCACCATCGGTGCGTTAGATGTTCAATCCGCAGGGAATTATTTTTCGGGTAGTCTCAAGCAACTCGGTCGGCACGCATTAGATCTGGGCGTCTTGATTCGACCCCTGGGAAGCGTCCTTTATGTCCTCCCACCGTACTGTACAACTCAGCAAGAACTCGCCAAGATTTACCGCGTGATCGGGGACCTGCTCTAGCCGCTTGGGTAAGGGTGCTATTGTTATGGCCCTAGCTCGAGGGCGGTCGTGCTCCTGAAGAGTCTGGTCGAACGGCGTTTCTTTTCTGTCAAATGATTTGGCATGAGGTGGCAAACTCGGTAAGCCCAGGATGGATGACGTGGACTGCCGAAAATCTTGGTGCAATTGCTCATTCGAATGCGAGCAAATGCCTCATTGCGCCCATCCTTAATTCACTTTTTGTGTAGTTTGTCTAGAGCTTCCGATACTTTTCTGACCTCGCGCCGCATGTCCTGTTGGGCCAGCTTCGTCGGATTCATGCCGGCCCTGAATTGCTCAGCACCCGAAGCTCCTTGAAATGCAAGTTCTGACTGAGTGCTGCGATGTTGAGGTGTGTGGGCTGCAGCACCAGCTGTGTGAGCTGCAGTACCCGCTGCTGCTTTGGTTGCGGCACCAGCTGCGTGGGCTGCGGCACTTCCTGCTTTGGTTACGATAGATACTGCGCGGTGGGCAGCTTGAGCGCTTACGGAACAGAGGACCAAAGTGAGAGAGATCATGACAATAATTTAGGGATCGATAAGTTTTGTCAGTAGAAGTGT
>CAINWE010000022.1 GCA_903854365.1 Oligoflexia bacterium | reverse complement strand
CTCCTCAAGTAGACGGCCCATCGCTGCCCTCTTCGCTGTCGAATCCCTCTTCTAACACCGCGCAGGCTTCCAGAATGTTTAACACTACTCTGGTTTCCTCCCGGGTCAGAAACAAGAAGGACTTTTCCAAGGAGCTTTTCGAACTCACTGAAAGCTCTGCATTTAAAGCTATATTAAATGCTGTGAAGCAACTGGCTCAAGTGCAAGGCATTCCAGAACGACAAGCTACTGAGCAGGTCATTCAAACCTTTCGACGAATGGACGAGGTTTGGGGCGAATACCTTTTTAACGAAGGCGTAGACCGACTTCGAGGCCAGAGAAATAGCTAATTAGCTTCTGAGTACAAAATCCCACGGCACTTCAATTTCTTTGCTACTCCCAAGCAATGCTTTTGGCGGGTTAGGAAATGGGCCGGCTTGATTGAAAGCCTCCACAGCAGAGTCATCCAAATCCAAGATTCCGGAACTTTCCAGAATCCTGACGCGAGTGATTGCACCTTGATCATTTAAGATCACAATGACTTTCGTCTGATGGTCATAGCCCGCTGAGAAGTGTCTACCTGAACGATAGAAATTTTCGACTCGGGCTTTGATCATAGGCACCCATGCTACCTCAAGCCGCTGCCGAATCCTCTGAAAGTAACCAAAAAAGACAAACTCTCTCGAATTGAGGGCCGTGTGATCAGACTCTTGGACCCCGCTCTCCCAATCTTCAGCCTGATTGGCAGCCTCTGAGTTCGGTAAGCCAGGATGGCGCCGCGCTTCCCGGCTGGGTCGAGGAACCATCGCAATGCCTAACTGCGACAGTGGAATAGAACTCGGTACGGTTGCTTGCGGCTCTGATCCTGAGACCGTTCGAATTATTCGTAATCGATTTACAGTTTGTCGATCAACCTGCTGATTTTGTTGGCCCAAATGATCAGTCACCACAGAACTCTCTGCGGCACGACTCATCGCCGTCTGCACCACTCGTGGGGCGGAGCGAGTGGATAATTGCGGGTGAGGTTGGGTTAAAGAAACAAGCTCTACTGCAAAGCTCCTTTGGCTCGCTTCATGAGCGTGTCTATGACCAGCAATGAGGCAAAACACGAAGAAAGCCCCAACATGGAGTGCAAAGGATAACGAGAGGGAATCCCCCCGACTCCAAGATATCTTCATTTTCAAATATTCCACCCTCAGGTGAAATCGGTATCAGTCGCGGTCTTCTTTAAAGAAATCGCTCTGGACTTCAGAGCCACTCGAATCGGTGTCTGAAACCTCAGTTGGCTCTGTCCCTTCAATAAAGGCTTCTTTAATCGCGGAGGACGAATTTGGCGGAGCTAGCTTACCTGAAATCGGATCGATGGTCGCAAAAGCCACTCCGGCCGGGACCGAAAAATCCTCATCCGGATAGTTCTTAACCGCCTCCTTCATATAACTGAGCCAAATCGGAAGCGCCGCTCTAGCTCCTGTTTCGCCCGGTCCTATTCCCTTTTGAGTATCAAAACCTACCCAAACCCCAGTAATGACTCCAGGGGTAAATCCGATAAACCAGGCGTCCATGTAGTCGTTCGTCGTCCCCGTCTTACCGGCAGCCGACCTTCCCAAGTTCTTCGCCTCGTGACCAGTTCCGAAAGTCACAACCTCTTTCATCAGGTGGGCCATTACATATGCGACGCGAGGATCCAGGACCTGATCCGGGTCATTTGGGAGCGGATACTCCGGAAAACTGACTCTGCCACTCTCTTGCACTGGACCCTGCACGGGGACTGAAGACGGCATTGCTGAAGACGGTGCGTTATTCAAGGCAGCAGCGACTGGCTGCGATGAAGTTGCCTTTTCCTCTAAGATCCTGCCGTCGCGATCGACTACTTTCTCCATAAAAGTAGATGTAATCTTGCGACCCATCCGAGGAAACAGGGCGTAGATCTTTGTTAAATCCATCAAACTGATAGAAACACTCCCAAGCGAGATGGATAAATCAGGACTCATCGGAGCGGTCATGCCTAGCTTCCGAAGATACTGAATCAAAAACGGCACCTGAACACTTTGAACAATCTTGATGGTTGGAATATTTCTTGACTTAATCAGTGCTTGCCTAAAGGTCGTATCTCCGTAAAATTTGGATTCAAAATTATTCGGCTTCCAAGCATTCATGCCGTCTGCATCTCTGAACACCATGGGAGAATCTACAATCATCGAGGCCGGTGTAAAACCGCGCTCCAGTGCCGCAGAATAAATGAGCGGTTTTAGCGCTGATCCGCACTGCCTAGCAGCCTGAGTGGCCCGATTGAACTCTGAGACATCAAAATCATAACCGCCTACCATCGACATCACATTCCCTGTGCGCACATCCATCGAGAAAAGAGCACCCTGAACAAGAGGCTCTTGTTCGAGTGCTACTTGCACACCTGATAGACGAGAACTACTGTCTATCCCAGCAACCCCCTTCTTGGTCTAAAGCTTGAGCAGACTCACTAAAACTACGTCACCGCGCTGAAGCTTCTGAGAAAACAACCTCGGTGCGTTTGGGTCAGCCCCAGGCTCTCTTCCCGCCAGGGATAACTCAGCCGGAATCGCTCCTATCATCAATAGTGCTACCTTGCGCTTAAGATCAATGCCTGTGATGACACCCTGATAAAACTCATCGGCAACCAGAAGCTCTTTATCTGCATGAAGTCCAGAAACATCCATTGCGCGGACGGCATCCATCGAGCCATCCGCCCGAAATACTTGAAAACGTAAACGTTCTTGAATGAGCTTCGACCTCGTCTCCTTCAAAAAGGTTTCAATCTCCTCAGAGTTTTTTAGGTGTTGTAACGGACCGCGATATCCGCTCCTTTTGTCGACTGCAAGAAGCCCATCTCTCAAACTCTTTTTCGCCGTGAGCGCAAGATCCGCACTCAGAGGCACTGAGACAGTCAGTCCATCCTCGTACACTGCTTTTTCGCCATATTTTTCAATTAAGTACTTACGAACATGTTCGACGTAGTACGGGGCATATTTTGAATTTAAATCGTCGTCATTAAAAATCTTTAGCTCTTGCCG
>CAINWE010000021.1 GCA_903854365.1 Oligoflexia bacterium | reverse complement strand
CCCTTCCATGCCGATCCTAAACTTGACTATTTTGGTATGGAATGAGAGAATTAAATGAAATTCTTAGGTAAATCCGCCTTATTCGAGACGACAGATCAGGCAGGAGGCAACATGAATCAAGCCGTTAGGAATCATCACCCGAGCACCAGCCATAGCAGGCTATTGTCCGGACTTGCGGCCAGGGTTGCTCTGGCAGCTTTTGGATTCCTATCCGGATGCACCGGGTCGTCCACGAGCCTCTCGGCGACTGTCTCCTCGCCCTGTTACCGATTCCCAGTCGGCAGCGAAGTCCAGCAACACCTTAACTTACAAAGCTACAAAGGAACCCTCGCAGTAAATTTGGGCTACCAAACAGCGGTCGATATCTTCGGGAATACCCAATATTGCTACACGACTGCGACCGGTCTACAGTCCCCAACACTCCGCCTTTCACCGGGAGAGCACCTCCTCATGAATCTCACCAACCAGGTTCCTGCAGACGGCCACCCACCCGATGGAGCACACGCCATGCATCACGGCACCCTGAAGATGACCGCGGACAGCATGAAACTCCCCCGCTCGATGAAAGACTCACCCGGCATCACTGGCTGCGGTGACAGCCAAATGACCCAAGTTTCAACCAACGTCCACTTTCACGGGTCACACGGAGCACCGATTTGCCATCAAGACTACGTCGTCACCACCTATATCAATGCTGGCGAAACGTTTGACTACAACTTCCAGCTCCCCACCAATCAACCCCCTGGACTCTACTGGTACCATCCTCATGTGCACGGACTTGCAGAATCAGCCGCCCTCGGAGGAGCCACGGGAGCAATTATTGTCAACGGAATTGAGAATGTTCAACCCGCAGTCGCTGGTTTACCTGAGCAAGTACTTATATTCCGGGACAATCTGGTGCCTTCCTTAGCCCTCAACAACTCGACTCTTCAGCCACAGCCCACGTGGGACCTCTCCCTCAATTACGTCCCTATCACCTACCCTGACTATACTCCCGCGACTCTGCACATCAAACCCTCCCAAAGGCAATTTTGGAGAGTTGCAAATGCGGGTGCGGACTCGATATTAAACCTACAACTCCAGTACGACGGAGTTCCGCAACCTCTTGAAATCGTCAGTCTAGACGGAATCCCTGTCGGGTCTGCACAAGGAACTCAGCAGGGAAGTCTCTTTACTCGCACCCAAATTTTTCTTCCGCCTGCAGGTCGAGCCGAATTTATCGTCAACGGTCCCTCCTTAAAAGTTCAAACCGCTACTCTTTACACTCTCAATGTAGATACAGGTCCAGGCGGAGAATACGATCCAACGCGACCTTTAATGAGTCTCATTGCAGACCCCTCTGCACCGGACCCAGAAATCACCATGCCCAGACCCTCCAATCCAGTGAATAATCCTAATCCTATTGAAATAGCACAACTAACACCGAGTCTGACTCGGCAAATTTACTTCTCGGAGGTGCTCTCTGATCCGAATGACCCTAACGCCCCCACTATTTTTTACATCACCGAACAAGGTCATCCGGAATTACCTTTTAGCTTAGCGAACGGTCCATCCATCGTCACTCAGCAAGGTACTGTCGAGGACTGGATCATTGAGAACCACGCCCGAGAAATTCACGTTTTCCACATCCACCAGCTCCACTTTCTTGCCTTAGAAAGAAACGGCGTCGCTCTCCCTTCCGACGAAGTGCAATTTCGGGACACCCTTGAAATCCCAGCGTGGTCAGGCAACCCCTCTGACCCGTACCCGAGTATCAAAGTCAGAATGGACTTCACCGGAAATATTTCAGGATACTTCATGTACCATTGCCACATTCTTGAGCACGAGGATGCGGGCATGATGGCGCTCCTACAAGTCTTGCCCGCCAGCGGCGGCACGTCTCTTCTCGAAGATCATTCGACCTATCCGCAGTGGCTCAAATTTGAGCGAGAACTTGCATGGATGGGCGACTGGATCCGAGCCATGAAATACTCTGGATTTTGGCCTACTCGTTTTTCAGGCACAATTCTGTAAAACACCCTCTCATCAAAGTTCACTTGACCTCTCGATTCATCAGGGGGATGTTAATTCTCATTGTGCTCCATTTTTTATTCATCGCCATTTTTCAACTAGGGCTAAGGGCGTGGGCTCAGGACTGCTATGCAGGCGACCTCAGGATTCAAATTCCCCTAATAGGCTCCTCAAACGGAATTACCCGAATTAAGCCCCTCGGACGTAAAATATTCGCTATTGGGGACCTACATGGCGACTTGAAGGCCACAAAACTCGCCCTCATCCACGCCGGTGCCATCAATCCAGAGGAGCAGTGGATCGGCAAAGACTTAATTGTCGTCCAGACTGGCGATCTCATCGATCGAGGCCCGGACGATCTTCCCGTCTTAAACTTAATGGGACGCCTCGAGCAAGAAGCCCAGACACACGGAAGTCGCCTGATTTTACTCAACGGAAATCATGAATTCATGAATTTAGCGGGGGATTTCAGAGAAGTGAATTTCCGCAGTTTACCCGCATTTCAGGAAACTTCAGCGAGCATTCCGAAATTCTTAAGAGACACTCAGAACTGGGACGACGAGGAGATTCAAAGTGAAATCACTTCAAACTATTCCAAAGTTAAGGCAAACCTTGAACGTAGTTTCGGGCCGTTTGTCAATCAAAACAAGCACAAACTTCTTCGAAGAT
>CAINWE010000020.1 GCA_903854365.1 Oligoflexia bacterium | reverse complement strand
GGGGTTGGGTTGGAGACTTTAAGCTTTGGCCGTAAGGCCCTGCTCATTTGTGGGGTGGTTGGAGTTTGTAGCGCTACAGCCGGTGCAGACTCTCATGTTGAGGGGCGCCAACTCCTTAAAGAAGCCTCCGAACTCTATAAAAAGGAACAGTATTTTAAATCGGCCCGGTACGCATTCGCCGCGATTCAAGAAGATGAGTCTCTCAAGCCAGATGCCTATGCTTGGGTGACGATGGGACTGATGCACTCGGGTCTGCCTAATGTGGCCTCATATTTTTTCATTCGCACCCTCCAGGAGGGGAATCGTCCTGCGATTCGATCAGTCTTGACTCAGACTGAGGATCTCATGTTGGTGGTAGGTGCAGACCTCATTCGAAAGTATCTCGTGCAGCATACCTCTGAGGCTGACTATAATGATACGAACCGGGGAGCTTATTATTACTCCCTCGCCAAAGAGGCGCTTCTTGCGAATGAAGCTTCGAAGGCGGTAGGCTATTTAAAAGGCATTAATTCGAGTAGTCCACTTTGGCCCTATGCGCTTCAGTTGAGTGGAACTGCTCAGGCCCTGTTGGGGCATGGATTTGAGGCGATCCGTGATTTTCGGGGCTGTGTTGCCGATGCTTCTCGTATTTTAAATCAAAGAAATAAAAAACTGCTTCATTTGGAAAATGCTCAACGCGAGGTGGATGACCTCACTGCGCGGTGTCAAGCCGGTGAGGCTCGCAGCTTGTATGAACTAGAAAAATTCGATGAGGCTGAGCGGGCCTACGACCGGGTTGCGAAGGTCAGTTTTGTCTGGCCAGATCTTCTTTTTGAGCAAGCCTGGAATTCCTTTGGTCGAGGCCAGTACAATCGGACCCTCGGGCGATTGGTCTCCTATAAGAGCCCGACGCTAGGATTTGTATTTAATAGTGAAGTTGATGTTTTGAGGGCGCAAACCTACCTCGCGCTTTGCCTCTATCCGGATGCAAATCAGGTCATGAAGGAGTTCAAATCCAAGTACACCCGCCTGGGCGAGGATCTCAAGGACTATGTCGAGAGGCATGCCGAGAATTTGGCTGAGTTTTATGAGCTAGGTAAGACCGTGCTGAAGGCTTCCCTCTATGATCATGCGGGGTCCAAATCGGATTTTCATCATGTGGTCAATCGATTCGTTCGGGGCGCCTATTTTCAAAATCTCGTTTTCAACGAGGCTCAGCTCAAAAAGGAGCGTGAGCAAATCCGGCACCTAGCCCGCGGGCAATCTGGGGCATCGCATCAGTGGAATCAGGGCTTTCCTGGATTTTTGGAGCGGGTCCTTCATTGGAGGGGGCGTTCTATTCAGCTTTTGGGTGGAGCCTATGTAAAAAATAGTTTGATGGACTATCACGCGGCTCTCATTGAGGATTTCGAGAAGGTAGCATTTATTAAGTTGGAGATGTTGAAGGATGCGAAAGATCAGCTGATGGGCTTGGCGCATCCAATTCAGGAACAGGAGAGGCTCAGGGGTAATACCAAGCCTTCTCGCCGAGACGACCAGTATGAATGGTCCTTTAACGGTGAATTCTGGTTTGATGAACTGGGGGACTATGTTTTTGCCTTGGAATCCGCATGCAAGGGGTAGTCTGACGCGTCCTTTTTTCAGTCGACCCCGATGGGTGATGGGCGCGGTGATTGGGATCGCCTTATCTCAAGTGCCTGCGTTCCACCTCGGGCTCTTTGCTTCGCACTCTGCCTGGGCTTCATCTCCCTATAGTCAGCAGGAGCTTCGGCAAGCTGAACGGGGCAATGAACCTAAGATTCGAGTCCTGCGGGACGAGGAGATTCAGCAGCTACGCATGGCCTTGGGAAGGCGCATGCCTGCGAACCGTCAAGCCGATCTTTATTTTCGTTTGGCCGAGATTTATCTCGAAGCCTACCACGCGACTTTCATCTTGGAAGGCCGCGCCCACGAGGCTCGATTAGATACGGGAGCCGAAGATCCCTTGATCAATCGAGATCAGTCACGGCCGTTTTTACATCGAGGAATTGAGGCCTGTCAGGAAATTCTTAAATACGGGATTCGTTACGATAAGCTGGATCGAATTTATTATTTTTTAGGATTTTACCACCAGGAGTTAAATCAACCTAAGGAAGGTATCGTTTATTACCAGAAGCTGATTCACGATTATCCGAAGAGTCCATTTGCGGGGATTGCCTATAAGGAAGTCGGTGAGTTTGAGTACCGAGCTGCTGATTATCGCCGAGCGATGGAGCACCTCGAGACAGCGATGACTCTGATTCGCGCTGAGCAGGTGCCGGGTATACTTCATAAAATCGCTTGGTGTCATTACAGACTGAAGCAGTATGATCACGCGATTAGCAAAATGAAGGAAGTGATCACTCGTTGCGACGAGGACTTGAAGCAATTTGAGCCTCTGAAGCAAGAGGCCCTTCAGGATTTAGCGACCCTCTACACCGAGGGGGGTAAGGCTGACGAGGCAATCCATTATTTTCAAGCTCAGTCCGGGGATCAGAAGCTTTTCCCAAAGCTCCTGGAGAAACTGGGTCAGCAATATGAGCACAATTTAGAAAACGACCGGGCAGAAATCGTTTATGAAACGCTGATCAAGGATTACCCTGAGAGTGATATCGCCCTGAAGGCATTTCTGAAGCTTGTCGAAATTGATGCGAAAAGGGATCGGTTTGATGCGGTTTCGCGACGTCTGAAGAGTTTTCCAACGTTTGAGGCTAAGGGTTCAGAGGCGCAGGTAGCTGTTCAAAATTTGAGAGTACTTTTTAGAAAAATAGCCGTTGATCATCATCAAGAGTATCGAAAGAAAAAGCATCGAAAAGATTTAGAAACAGCAAAGCTTTTCTACGAATTTTATATGAGCTATTTTATCTCGAAGGATGATCCTCATCACGAGCTCGTTGAAATTCAAATGTACTTGGCTGAGGTCTGTCATGATCTTGGAAACCAACAAGAGTCGGTCGACCTTTATAAGAAGGTCATTGCCGCTCAGGATCCGCGATTTTCGACCAAAGCCGCTGCGCTTTGGACAGGTGGCTTGGCGGATTTGCTGAAGGCTGCACCTCAGAGACACACGGTTGACGAGCCATCTACGCTGGAAAAGGAATTTGTGGAAGCATTGGATCATCTGCGGGCTTCTCAAGGAGACGCAGCTGAAGCGCGGGAAACGGCCTTGCGCGTGGCAAAGATTTTGGCTGGTTATTCCTCTTCAAGGCCTGAGGCAGTGAAGCGGATTCAGGACATCATTCAGGCAGCCCCGGCCTCAAAAGAGGCCGTCGTCGGGGCGCAGCTTTGGGTGCAGATCTATTTGGACCACCCTCAAGACGAAAAGCTTCCTGGTAAAATTGCAGATGTTTACGAAGCGATCGGAAAAAATCCGGATTTGCTTCGATCTGATCTTCAGTGGAACAAAGGTCAGCTCCATGCGGCACTGGAACAGCACGCAATTAAGTCCAAGGTCGATCGAATTTCTCAGCAAGAAAAAACGCAGGACTTTCTCGGAGCTGGTCAAGGTTATGAGGATTTTGCCGCAGGATCGCAAGACCGTGCCATCGTAGAAAAATCTTTGAATAGCGCCGTGAGTTCGTATCTCAAGACGTCGCAGTCAAAGCAGGCTCTGGCTCGGGTAATCGATACTTGGTTGCATCGCTATCCTGCAAGTCCCAAAGCGCTCGAGCCCCTGAGGACTGTGGCTACTCATGCTCTCATTACGGGTGAGTTTGAGTTTTCGGTATCTTTATTTCAGAGATTAGGAATAGAATTTAAAGAGCCGGAGTCCCTAGAGACTTCCGCCCGATTAAGTCAGGCGATGGGCGATGAGCAGCGCGCTCAAGCTCTTTGGGGTGAGTACCTAAGTCGGTATTCGAAGTCTCCTAGAAAAGCTGATGTCGAGCTCATTCTCGCGCGTTCTCAGGAAAAAGCGGGTCAGGACGGAGAGGCAAGTCGATCTTATCGTGGCTGCGCGGCAAGTGGCCAATGGGTTGCCGCTGAGTGTCAGGCGCGATTGGCCGATCTTTATTTAAAGAATCAAGATCCGGCAAAGGCTAAAGAACTCTATCAGCAGCTTGCCTCGCTGGGCCGATCGGACAAGGGCAAACACTCGAAGAAGAAGGTGTCTTCGGGTGCGGTTTCGCCCTTTGTGGGTTACGCCAATTATCAACTCGCGGATCTCATGGAGCGCGAGGCAGCCTTCGAACCGATGAAATTTCCTGAAGCCCAACTGAAGCGTGGGTTAAATCAGAGGTTGAACTTTTTAG
>CAINWE010000019.1 GCA_903854365.1 Oligoflexia bacterium | reverse complement strand
GAGTGTCTCGGCGAACGGTGTAACAAAAGTCTGTAGGTTGGGAATATCTGCCTGAACTGAAAGAGCAGTTCCAAAATGGGATCCTACCACAGCATCTCGGAGGCGGACAACGAGCGCCATCGTGGAGACGATGGGAGCGTCATGCTTTGGGGGAAGTCTCAGATAACTGGAGGTGCCCTCGCCCTCTTGGATCATCGAAGGGGTGATCTTCAAGTGCAGGCGAGTCTGAGTCCCTTTTTCAGGCGGAGAGTAGAGAACATCCCACAGTGCATTTGAGGTCGCCGGCTCACTGGCGCTGATCGAAGAGCCTGAAGCCTGAAGACCCAAAAGATCCTGCCTCACCCCGGCGTTGCTAGCTCCCTGTGGAGTCGGCCTAGGAAATCGAATAGCAATCAGATAGGGCGAACTTGGGGAATCGGCTCGACTTCGCCGGATGGTTTCAACCAGCTCTTCTGCGAGTCGACCCAGTGCTGAATTCATTTTCCAGGTTTCATTGAAATCCTTGAGTTTCGGAAATTCAATTCGCCCGCTCGAGCCGATTCGGGGCATTGCATGAGGGTAAGAAATTCGAATGACGGGTAGTGCTCGATTTTCAATCCATTGGAGGGATTTTCGAGTTTTTGCCTCCGATTCAGTGAGGTCCATGTCATAGTCAAAGATGGCCCAATGCAGGGGTTTTTTTAAGAGCGAGCCGTCCTTGGCTAATTCGTCGAGGAGTTGCTCTAATCCTCCAATTTGATTTCTGAGGAGGCTACCTTCTCGTTGAATGAGCTGAATCCGAATTTTCCTCTCGAGTTGAACGAGTTCATGGTCGATCCATTCGTCGAAAAAGGGACGTAATTGCTGGTGATCGAAGAAACTGACGGGAGAACCGTCTGCAAACGCAGATGCATTGAGGGCTTCCTCTCGAAGGCCGCGCCTCTCGTCTGGAGATAGCACACCCATTGCTTGGTACTTGGGTCCCTTTTCGCGAATGAACTGCGTCACCTTCTGGATCGCTGGCACCATGTCTTTGGCAACTTGGTTTTGTGGGGATGCCTGAGTGATTTTGAGAATCAGGGCGCCGCTGGAACCGTCTGTCGGCCCCTGGCAATCATTGACGATGAATTTCAAAGTTCCGTGATTCTCTGCTACCCAAGTATTATTCCTTTGGGCCACTCTCAAACTCACTTGAGGTTCCTTACCGTGGGAGAATTCCTCAGCGAAAAGCAGCGCACCCGCAGGATATTGTATCAGAGGGGCGTGCTGAGACTTCATTCCGAGGCTAAAGGTAGCATTCGTGGACTGAGATGAGCTGTTTTGATGAGAAGTGTCCCGCCCTTTTTCCTGACGGTCTCCTGAACTTGTGTTTTGGCATTTTTGGTAAGACTGAAATTTCTTTTTTGGACCGAGGCCATCTGCAGCGGCCTGGGCGCCTGCACCTACTGCTGAATTGACTGCTCCGATAATGGCGCCACTTTGATCAAAGATCGCGCTGAGTGCGATCCCGGGTAGAGAACCCAGAAAGCCGCCCAAAATGCCAGGATTTTCCGTGCGATTCCATCCTTCGCAATTACTCTCTGAGTTCGACTCATCTGAGTATTCGGTGTTTCGGTCGTAGTCACCGATGCTTTTGACGGTAGACTGACCGTGTGAGGAGCTGACGAAGTAGCCTTCGGGTCCAGTTTCTCCGCCTGCCTCTCTGCCGTAGTCTCTTTGGACGGCACAGTGGGGGGCCCATTTTCCGTCGATTTGAATCTGAATGAGCTGACCTTTTCGAATGGGGATCTCAAGGTCCTTCGCAAAGATTTGGGGTGGGGCAGTACTCAGGTCTGGTACAGCATTCGGCCGGATGATCCGGGTGATAGACTGAACCCCAGACTCGTATTCTTCGTCGAATTTCATGCTCCTGAACGCTGCGATCAATTGGCTTCCCATTTGGCCGAGTTTAGATTCAGACTCTTGGAAGAGCATTTGAGTGCCCTGGAGGTCGCCCAAAAGTCTGCCGAGTTGGATTTTTTTATCTTTGAGCTCGTTCTTTAACTGGAGATCTCGTTGTTCTGTTGCTCTGCCTTCCATCAGGCTTCGGGTAATGGTCAGGCGTTGGCTGCGAAAGCTCGCTTCGTCTTGTTTGAGTTCAGCGATTTGTCGATCTAGCCCATTTAGTGTGAATTCGACGGATTTTTCGCCTAATCCCCCTTCCAAGGTTCGGTTTGGCGAATGAAAAACCCGCGCATTTTCCCAGGTCTGAGCCATCGTTTGATAGTGACTGAGCCATCGATGGAGCTGAACCCAATCGGCCCCAGCCTTTGTAGGATCGTAGTTTAAGAGCGATGAGCTCGCTGCCACCTCTGCATGGGGCTTGCTTTGGGTTTTCTGTAGATATTGATGTAAAGCTAAGCTGCCGGGAGTAAGTCCGGAGAGTTTCTCGAGCTCGCTTATGAAGTTTTTTACACCGCTGGGCAAGTCTGCTGAGCCTGCGAGACCCTCTCGTTCTTGAGCCGAGTTTTCACCGATGTGACCGAGGGCCTTGACAAGGGAGTAAACGTCAACGGATGGGTTTTGAGCCTGACAGTTGATGAACTCGCAATTGAGATCATGAATTCGCGTGGCGAGAGAAAGTCGCCGATCGATCATTTCAAAAGCAAGATTAATGAATTTCACGGCGATAGAGGGGTCTAATTGGGTGCGCGGGCTATAAATCATTGCAAAGATATCGGTCAAGACCTGCATCTTCTCTTCAAAACTTTGAGGAGCTGCCTTCTCGAATTGGACCCGGTAAAGTTTTTCTTTAAATGCTTTAAATATTTTATCT
>CAINWE010000018.1 GCA_903854365.1 Oligoflexia bacterium | reverse complement strand
TCGTCACAAAAGCTAAACAAGGGTAGTGGGCGGACCAATTTGAATTAGGGTGACAGCTCCCACCACTTAGCTTTGCTGAAGTGGGGGCTTCTAGGGCATTTCAGCCCAAGGACTACCGCCCTAGTCCCGTTGCGCTCTGTTTTAATTTCTAAACTTTGGGATTTATGGCTCGGTTATCGCCTTTTTTCACTGAGCAAACCCTTAGTCAACACATTCTAGTTTTACACACGGGAGGATTTTCCCATGCAACCGGACACTAGTTATCAAAGAACTGCGCATCAAGGTAGCGCAACGGTAATGGAAATCAAGACCAAAACGAGATCAAAGAGGCATTCTTCCCCCTCCTGATTCTAACGAATCTAGGCGGGGGAATTCTGCCGAAGATTGTTAAATGAGTCCCGAAAGAGTCTCGATCACCTAGCGGGCGTTTTCCTTGAGTCTCTGATGTAAATCTGGGGGTAATCGCAAGACAATGCCGCCAGAATCGCTTCTTTGTTTCGAGCGAGGAGGCTGCTTTCTGCAGGGTTGGAAAGCACCCTGTTTTACCGTAAATGACACGGGTGACCCGACCTTCATTGGGTATGATATTGTAGTACTAGATTTAGTACAAATCGTCGTTCAATCTTCGGGTGATTATTGTTGAGTTTTTATGTAAAAAAGCTTATCCCCTGGCATCATGATTCACTTGATGTCTCGCCTCACGAAGAAGTGGTTGCATTTAGCTGTGTTAGTTGACCTTATCTTGGCCCCTGCAGTCTATGCAGGAAAGTGCTCCGTGTGCCACGAGGAGATTGTCCCGGGTTTGGAGGTGAGTGGGGCGCCCGACGCGGAAATTCACGCCGCGTGTGCCTCCGGAGACCTGTTTTGGCACGGCGTCCCTTCACTGGTGTCAGCACGGATCTCGAGAAATCCGCCTACCCTGGCTGCCCTCACTGGAGCTGAGCTTGCGCAGGAAGTGGCGGCTGATCTCGAAGTGGATTTCCCAGGCATTTTTTCAAAGCCATCGGAATCGACCTCCGTAAGTGCTGCGGGAGGCGGAGCCGGAGGGGGCGGAATGAGCCGGCTTAAAAGCGGCAAACCCAGAAGGCGGGTGAGTTGGAACGAGGGTTCGTTCCTGTCCAGTGTTCGCGACTTTAAAATCGAAGCAGAACATGAACGGGTCGCTCAAGCCAAGATCCTTCTGAGTAAAACGAAGGTGAAGCCGGTTAATTCATCTAGGCCCAAAATTCAAAAGCGAGTGAGCAAACGGTTCGCTGCCTTGGGGCCGATGCATCAATTCAAAGCGACGGGGGGGTGTATCCTCGTCATCAGTGCGCCCGCGCCTAGGCTTATGAGTCAAGCGGAAGCGGTCCAGTTCTTCCGGGATTTGGGTCAGGGCTCTCGACTGCCGACCCCACAAGATTATGAGGATTTTGCCAATGCTTTATTTCAGGGTCCCGAGGAAGGGTATGGATTTAACCTGATTCCAGATCTCGTAAGTCCGGACCATCAGTATTGGACCGCCCCGGCGGCGTTTGGGAACCCGACTGTTTACGCGTTTGACTGGGTCGACGACGCAGACGAAGTCGAAGCCTATTCTCTCGAGGTGGGTGACGACGGAGACGACTACGCGGTTCGATGCGTGATTGAACGGTGATCTCAATGGGGGGCGATCAGGGGGCTCTGATTTTTTGCCAAACTTTTTTATTTAAATTCAATACAAGTATTTAATGATAAGAATGATTTCTTCCTGGTTCCTGGCTGATGCCGGCACGAGTGTTGCTCTATCTCTCTGTGTTGGGCGGTGGTTGAGCTCAATCGTAATAGGGGATTACCGAATCATCTTGCAAGTTCGCGATAGGGCGCTAGTGGTTCTTCTTGTGAAGATCGGTCATAGGCGCGAGATTTATCGCTAGCAAACCCTCCATGAAGTGAAGACAGCCGGACACCCCACAAGACCTAGGTCGGCCCAAAAAAGGAATAAATTTGCTCTATGGTAGTAAATTCCATATAATGAAAGCACGTTATGGCAAACTGGCAGGTGCAGTTTACAAAAAAGGCAGCGAAGCAGGTGAGGGATTTACCCAAAGCCATTCAAGACAGCTTGAAGGCATTGATTGTGGAGTTGGAGAATGTTGGTCCCGTTCGAGGCAACTGGGCAAACTATTCAAAGTTGGGGCCGAGCGAGCATCATTGTCATTTGTCCTATCGCTATGTGGCCTGTTGGCGGGTAGTTGATGGGCAAGTAGTAATCATTGAGGTGACTTATGTCGGTACACGCGAAAAAGCTCCCTACTGAGGGATGTATTGAGGTTTTGATTGGTCAGCGCAAGCCGCGCCTTTTTTTAGTTCCCAAGGAGACTGCACAGGGGATTGCCCAAGTGCTCAAAGAATATGAAGTTCAAAAGAGTGAGGACTCGGTGCCAGCCTCTGACCTTTTCCCTGACTTAGCTGATGATCGCAAACGTCCAGCGGCGGTGTTGCGTGGCGCTCGGCACAAAGAAGGGCTGACCCAAAGTGAGCTTTCTTTGAAGCTGAAGATTACCCAGTCGGATCTTTCTAAAATGGAAACGGGCGCTCGCCCTATTGGCAAGAAGATGGCGCGGCGGTTGTCCCAGGTGCTTAAAATTGATTATCGGGTGTTTTTGTAGGGCTCTTCGGCTCTTCTTGATTCGTACCGGTGTTTGACGAAGCGAATTTTGAATAAAAAAAATGGCCTCAGAATTTGCACTCTGAGGCCACTCTATATTGGTAGCGGGGCAAGGATTTGAACCTTGGACCTTTGGGTTATGAGCCCAACGAGCTACCAGACTGCTCCACCCCGCGACATTAATTTTGCTGACAATGACTTCTTTCGAAGTTTTCTTTTGAATTTCGTCGTTGAAAGCTCAGCCACCTTACGGTCTGAGCCGTACTAAAGTCAACGTTAAAACGAAAATTAAAGAGGCTGAATTCGTTTTTTTGGGGCGATGACGATTCTCGGACCCTTTTTGGCTCGGGGTGAGGGCTTCGGAGCGATTGGTTTTGCCAGGGGTGCGATTCGCACGGTCTTGGCGCGAGGTCTGGGTTTGTCCTCGATGACTTTCATTCCAAGTTCAGGCTGTTCGAGGAGTGCAAAGGCCTGACTTTGTTTGAGGAGGCGGTAGTGCCCAGGTTGAAGCCCTCGCAGAGTGAGGTGCCCAAGTGAAGTTCGGGTGATTTTTTCGACCAAGAAGCCCTTCAGCTCAAAGTAGGCTTTGAGGTCGAAGGCCCCGGACCCCAGGATGACGGTCTGCACGAGTGCTTTGTTAGCAAGCTCTTGTTTGACCCAGACTTCGTGAGGTTTGAAGAGTCGCTTCACCTCGTTACCGAGTCTGGCGCCCTTTTTGAGGCGAGTCATCATTTCTTCGGTTGGATGGCCTTTGACTTTGACTGCGTAAACCCGCGGGATATCATCTCTTCTTTGCACCTTTTCGGCGAAGTCGCCATCATTGGTAAGCAAGACAATCCCTTCGCTATTAAAATCCAATCGCCCGATTGGATACACACGATGAGTTACTTTTTTAAGGTAGTCCGCGAGGGTGGGGCGTTCCTGGGGATCCGAGAGCGCACAGATGACGCCTTTGGGCTTGAAAAACGCCAAGTAGGTCGGGGTCTCTTGTTGGAGGAGGAGTTTGCCGCTGACTTTGATAGCGTCCTTACCCCACTCGGCTTGATCCCCTAATTTCGCGGTTTTGCCGTTGATGGTCACGAGACCCTCGACGATGAGCTCTTCTGCCTTGCGACGAGAACAAATACCTGCCTTCGCTAAAATTTTCTGGACTCGCTCTTTTGCCATAAGGCTCTCAGTCTATCATAAAGTGCTACTGCTAGCCACTGTTGCGAGCCCTAATCCGCGCTAATCTGCGGGGACGGAGTCCCTTGCAGCTGAGTCTCCGGGATGATTTCAGGTGTGGGAGGTTGATTTTGGGCTGCCAGTGCAAGGGCTTCGGCTGCCTTGAGCTCATCTAAATAGGGGGTCGAGGTGGGGATGAGACTGATTTGATTTCTGAAGTCCTTGAGGATCTTCTCGTCCTCTTTTGGGTCGTAGTTGAGTGCGGAGGAGTGATCTGCCTTCATTTCACCCACCAGCCGACGCATTTCTCGGGTTTTCGGGTCATCTTCGTGGGGATTCGAGGATTGGCTTTGGGGCATCATCTGTTCGAGTTCCCGGAGCGAGGGCAGAGAAGTCAGGTCCTTCAGGCCAAAGACTTCTAAAAACTCGGGGGTCGTTCCATAGAGCATGGGGCGTCCCGGGAGTTCGGATCTCCCGATGATTTTGATGAGTTTTCGATCCATGAGACCCCGGACGAAGTAAGAGGAGTCAACCCCTCGAATCTTGTCGATTTCTTCCTTCATTGTGGGTTGTTGGTAGGCAATAATGGCGAGGGTTTCCATGGAGCCACTCGAAAGTCTTTGAGTCTGCACGCGGACGAGTTTTTTGGCCAAATCAGCCCGGCCAGGCTTGGTTCTGAACTGGTATCCGCCTGCGATTTCCATGAGCTCGATACCGTGATGCACTGCGGAGTAGCGAGTTTTGATGGCGTCTAAAGCCGTTTGGAAGACTTGGGCTTCGAACTCAGGACCGAGAAGGGTTCTCAGACGATCTTGAGACAAGGGTTTGTCCGAAATGAAAAGCAGGGCTTCGATACAGGACTGAATTTCGTCGGCATCGAGCTGCACTGCTGATTTGACCGAAGTGTTCCCTTCGACGGCGGTTTCGTTGATTTCTGCGAGAATTTCACTTTGGAGTAATTGATCCTCTGCGATTTGGGCCTCTAGGTCTGCGAGTGGAGCTTCCTGGACGATGATCTCTGCCAAAGAAATCTGTTCTTGTTGGGCCAGGACCTCCGCCAGTCTCTTGAGGTCCGCCTCGGTGGAGGCATTCATGAGCTCGTCGAGGGGCTCCTCGATGAGTTGTTCTGCCGTGTCTGGGTTCTCGGCCCATTGTTTAGCAAGTTCTTCAAAACGGGGGATTTCTTGATTTTCACTCATGATGGATTTCCTTCGGCGGCGATGGCTAACGCGACGTTTTCAAAACTTTGTGCCAATTTAACATCAAAATTTTTCAGAGACTCTAAGAGCTCCAAAAATATTTCAGAGTAGGCCCCTTCTTGGTAGAGGCGCATTTTCTTGAGTCGTCCTAGTTCGAGGGCCGCCAAAAAGGTCGCGACAATATCCCCGCGGGTGCAGTGCGCTTCGAGGAGTGTGCGAAGTTCGGTCATCTCGTTGACGGGTAATTTATCGGCAAATTCCATGATTTTGTCTGTGATGGAGACGGTTTCTTTCCGGAGAACTTGGGTGCGTTTTCGTGCTCGCATCAGGGTTTCTTGGTAGGCGAGGGTGAGGTCGCTGAGATTCATCTCACGCCAGATCTTTTCGATCGGGGGTTTGCTATTGGCCCGTGAAAAAACGTCAGCCCCGAGAAGGGGAAGTTGGGCGAGATTTTCTCCGGCCTCCAGAAAGCGTTGATGTTGGAGGAGTTGTTGAATCAGTTCTTCCTGGGTGAGTGGGCTGTCCTCAGCGGATGCTCCATTTTGAAGCGCACCATTTTCCTGGGGGAGCAGTGCGCGGCTTTTCCAGTGAACGAGCGTGGCGGCCATTACGAGAAACTCGCTCGCGGTGTCGAAGTTCAATTCCTGCATGAACCGGACGTAGGCCAGGTACTGGTCGGTGATTTTTCCGATCGACACGCGTGAAATATCCAGCTCGTGAGTCTGAATTAAATAGAGCAATAGGTCGAGCGGCCCTTCAAAACTGTTGAGTCGCACGGTAATCGGGATGCGATTTGCCATAGTCTACCCCCTGGGAATAAAACCGATTCGTTCGTAAACGTCCTTTAAAGTGTTGCTTGCCCTAGTCTTTGCTTTTTCGGCTCCTTTTTTCAACAATGAATCCAGATAGGACGTGTCTCGGAGTAGCTCCTCGGTCCGATTGCGGATTGGTCCGACGGTCGCTGCGACAAGCTCAGCCGTCTCTACTTTGAGGTGGCCGTATTGTTTGCCAGCGTACGCGTCAGTGATTTGCTGAGTCGACCGACCGGTGATCGCCGACTGAATGTCGATGAGGTTGCGGATTCCAGGTTTTTCTTCTGAATAGACAATATCAGAGCCTGAGTCCGTGACGGCGCGTTTGAGCTTTTTGCGAATTTGATCGTCGGAGTCGGTGAGGTAGACAGCGCTATTGGGGTCTGGATCTGACTTCGACATTTTGGAGAGCGGATTTTGCAAGCTCATGATGCGAGCACCGACCGGAGGAATATAGACCTCTGGGATCGTAAACAGATCGCTTCCATAGATTTGGTTCATGCGGTGGGCGATGTCACGAGTGATCTCTAAGTGTTGCTTTTGGTCCTCGCCGACGGGGACTAGGTGAGTTTTGTACAGTAGAATATCAGCTGCCATTAATGCAGGGTAAGTGAATAATCCCACAGAAATATTCTGATCCTGTTTTGCACTCTTGTCCTTGAATTGGGTCATGCGTCCAAGTTCGCCCATGTAAACGAAACAGTTGAGAATCCAGGCCAGTTCAGCATGTTGAGGCACGTGAGATTGCGCAAACAGCGTGACCGAGTTTGGGTCGATTCCTGCGGCGATATAGGTGGCGATGGCTCGGTAGGTTTGCTCCTTCAATTCTTTGGGGTCTTGTCGGACTGTCACTGCATGCAAATCTACCGCAAAAAAGAGGCAGTCAAACTGAGATTGGAGTTGGACCCAGTTTTTTAGGGCACCGAGGTAATTGCCGAGGGTAAGGCGATTCGATGGCTGGACCGCCGAGAGCATGACTTTTTTTTCAGACGGGACGGGGGCTTGTGAGTGAATTTGAGTCATTTTAATACTTTCCAAGGAGATTCATGTTGGAGCGGATCATCGCTTAAAAGAGAGCGCTGACCCATTGAAGAGTGATTTCTGTGCAAAAACGGATGGGGATACTCAGAATTGAGAACGCTCCGCTGGCCAAAAGCGCCATGAGGATAAAAAAACTGTATTGCGAAAGTGCCTGATAGCTGCGGGCTGCCTCGTAGGGAAGGAAAACTTCTACGACTTTACTCCCGTCAAGGGGGGGGAGGGGTACGAGGTTGAAAATACCGAGAGCATAATTCAGCGTGATGGAAACGTAGGCCATGTTGATGAGGGGTTCATGCAGATAGAAGCTTTGGGGAACCCAGGCATGAAGGGCGCAGAACGCAAAAGCCGACAGAATGGCGAGCAAGAAATTCATTCCAGGGCCAGCCAGTGAAACCCAAAACACACCCGGCCGGTACTTTCGAAAACGGTTGGGGTTGATCGGCACTGGCTTTGCCCATCCAATCAACAAGCTCATTCCGGTGAGCATATTAATGATTGGAAAAATTAAGGTACCCAGTAAGTCCATATGCGGGATGGGGTTGAGAGTCAGTCTTCCGTTATTTTTTGCAGTGGGATCGCCCCATCGGTTCGCTACCCAGCCATGGGCGAATTCATGGAAAACGACCGCCATGATAAAAGGCACGAGTTGGATCGAAAGCATTTGAATACGTTCCGCAAAAGAGAGCATTTTTCATGCTTAGCACACTCCTGGGAGAATAGGCTACCCCCCTCGGGGATGGTGCTTTTGGTGGGCCTTTTTAAGATCTTCCGGAGCAAGATGTGTGTAAATTTGGGTGGTTGCGATATCGGAGTGACCCAAGAGCATTTGAAGCGTTCTGAGACTGATGCCTGATTGCAGAAGATGGGTCGCAAACGAGTGTCTGAGGAGGTGTGGGTAAAGAGGGGTAGAGATCTGAGCCTGGATCGCCAGACGCTTGAGCATTTTCCAGCAGTATTGTCGACTGAGGGTTTGGCCCCTTGAATTTAAGAAAATCATTTTTCGATCCGTGAGAGAATCGTCTTGGAATTGAGCGAGGAGGTAAGGGCGATGATGGTCGAGGTAGTCCGTCAGGCGTGCAGCCGCTGCTGGAACAAAAGGGGCGATTCGCTCTTTTCCTCCTTTTCCCGAGACTCGTAGGTAGCCGTTTGCGAGTTCTAACTGATGGGTCGTCAGACTGAGAAGTTCAGAGATGCGGAGTCCAGTGGCGTAGAGGAGGTAAAACAGCGCTCGATCCCGGGCCTTGAGGTGTTCGGCGTCGCGGCCTGGGTATGGCAGACCCTCATCTGCGGCTTTGAGGATGAGGGTAACCTGTGCGACGCTGAGAAAGTGGGGAAGTCGCTGGGTGACTTTGGGGGGGCTAAAGTCTTGGGCAGGATTTTGCCCAAAATTCTTCTCCAGACAGCAAAACTGAAAAAACTGGCGAATGGAGCTGAGTTTTCGACCGACGGATACTGGTTGCAGTGACTGTTGGGTGAGGAATTTGATAAATGCACTGAGAGTCTCTTCGTTGATTTGTTGTAGGTCGTAAAGGGGCGGTAACCAGGAAAAAAACTGAATGAGGTCTCCGCGGTAAGCTTGAATGGTCTTTTGAGCAAGGCCGCGATCCACTCGCTTGGACTCCAGAAACTCGTCGATGATCTGTAAGTTTTGGAGATGCCATTGCTGGGTCGAAGGGCGTTGGTGCATAACTATAACTTAATTGTATAATGGATTAAAAAAGGGGGCCAGGTTTTTGGACCTGACCCCCTTTTCGTGAATTTCCAAAATTTTTTTCTACTTGCTTTGGGCTATTTTTCAACTCAATTTCACTGGCCCCGATTCAACTCAACTTCGTCTCCGCTTTTTAGAAACTCACGATCTTGTCAGATATGCTGCTGAGAGCTGTATCTCCATTTGAGATCGCCCAATTAAAACTGTAAGAAACTGCCGTGCATGGTGCCATTGAGATAGAGGAATACTCGTCCTCCGTCAAAAACGAATCCATACGGTCCGGAAACGTAACTCATCGATAGAGCAATTGCGCTGACGCAAGCGGTGCTAAATGGATTAGTCATCATTCCGGTAAACATTGAGCCACTGGTTCCATGAGTAGCATTGATGATCATTGCTTCAGCGGGGCTTACGTAAATCACTCCAGAGAAGTTGGCAGGACCCCCCATCATGGCTGCTTGGACGTTACCCAGCATCGCACTTGTCACGGTCACTTGAATTGTCCCATCTGCTTCCATGCGATTGCTAATCGGGATACCACCGATCCCGGGATAAGACATGGATCCTCCGTTGTACATCATGAGGCCAGCGCTCATGGTGCTTGTCGCTCCTGGAAGCATACCCCCATACATCACCGTTCCATAAACATTTCTTCCTGCGCCGTCGAGTGGAAATGGATCGAGAGTACCAAAGCCAGGAACAACCGGAATCGTTCCGGCTTTAATGGTCTTTGCATCGAGAAATGCGCCTTGTGCAGAAAATGGAATCGGAGCAGTGAGTGGGTAACACCCTGTCATGGGTGCACCTACGAACCCCCCTGTTCCGATCATAGGTGTACTCGTTGTTGGGAAACCTGAGGTGGGGTACCCGAAGGTATTCGCCGTAGCAGGGAGTAAGTTACTGGTAGTGTTTGTAGCGGCTGCGCCCCCGCATCCTACTAGTCCTACTGCGAGCAGATTCATCAGCAAGAGAGAAAGGCTTTGTGATTTAGATAAAAACTTCATAAAAACTCCACGTCACTGGTCACCGTTTTGGCAGAACGTTCGGATTCAGGAGGAGATGGTGATGATCTCGTCCCGGTTACTTGGAAGATATAAAGCAAGTGGAGTGCCAGGTGTGTCGATGATGTTTGGGGCTGGTTTTAGATGTGTAAGTATCTGATTTTATTTATTTAAATAATAAAAATTTAGATTGGTGCTATCGTAAAAACTGTCAATTGATTTTACATCTGTCTATGAGTTGATTTTTTTTTTTGTTTGGGCTGATTTGAGTAAATTCTTGAACCGCTTTTGTGACGGCACGACCAATTTGGAGTTGGCCGGAAGGCGATAGGGCCTGAGCGCGGTCCTGAGCATGACTCAGAAAGCCTGCTTCGACTAAGACGCTGGGCATGTTGGCTCCGATGAGAACATGGAAAAGAGCTTGTTTTACTCCTCGATTTTTATTCTGATGTTTTTCAAGTGCTGAGCCTGGGGTAGCGAGATTTCTCTGAATGAGGCAAGCCAGGGATTTGCTTGCAGCGAAGTTCGCATCGAGTTTGAGATCTTTGAGAATGAGGGCGATGTCGGGATCCTCAGCAGAACTGGGGGAGCCACTTTGAACGACGGCATTCTCGACGTGTGCGAGGCGCTTAGAAGCCGCGTCTGAAGTGTGGTTTAAGATATAGGTCTCGATGCCCTGGGGCGATGAGTGCTCGTGGTCATCCACGCCAGTGCGCAACTTGCCGGATTGGCTAGAGTTCATGTGAATCGATATAAAAAGATCGGCGTTGAGGCGATTTGCGAGGGCGGTTCGAGCTGGGAGCGCAATTTCCTGATCTGATTCTCGAGTTAGGGTGACTCGGTAGCCTTGAAGGCGAAGTTGTTTTTGAACGGCAAAGGCGAGCGAGAGGGTCATATCCTTTTCTGCAATTTGCATGGTGTGACCTTGGTAGACCGTGCCCTCGTCACTTCCGCCGTGGCCCGGATCCAGGACAATGTGAAAGTCCGAAGTGGGCATGGCGAGTGCCGGAGCGATCAGGCTTGCCCCAGTCATGAGGAAGATGCCGATGATTTGGATGGAAACTCGAGAGTTTAGCAATCGTTCTTGCCCTTTTTCTCTAGTTTATGGGAAGGAGCTGCCATGGGCAAGTTTTTGATGGCTTTAAAGAGCCTGGAGCAATGGTTTAATCTTCAGAAGCGCGCTCTTCCTTGGCGAGAGTCGCCCACGTTGTATCGGGTCTGGGTTTCGGAGGTGATGCTCCAGCAAACGCAAGTGGTTACGGTCATTCCTTTTTTCGAGCGATGGATGGCTCGTTTTCCAACGGTACAGCATTTGGCTCAGGCCCCCGAGGAGGAGGTCCTTGGTCTTTGGGCAGGGCTGGGTTATTATTCCCGGGCTCGGAATTTACATCGCGGCGCTCAAATCATTGTGGAGCAAAGGCGTTTCCCCGAGTCTCGAGCTGAATGGCTTGAGATTCCAGGCGTAGGCAATTATACCGCTGGGGCGATTTTGTCGATTGCCGGCAATCAACCCGAAGCGATTCTGGATGGAAACGTAGAGCGTGTTCTTTCTCGAGTCAGGCGAGTCACTCGTCAAAAAGGTGACACTGAGTTTAGATCGCGATTGTGGCGCTTGTCTCAACAGTTTGTTGAAACCGCACATCGGATTGGGATCGAGCCGAGTCATCTCAATCAATCATTGATGGAGCTCGGAGCAACTCTCTGCACGCCCAAGAAACCCGACTGCTCGATCTGTCCTGTGGTTTTTTTGTGTCGGGCGTACGAGCGAGGCGATGTAGAATCGTTTCCTCCAAAAAAGAAACCAAGAGCCTGGGTACACCTCGAGGAGACCTTGCATGCCCTCGTGAACGAGCGAGGTCAGGTTCTCCTGAGTCAGAATTCGGGAGGACGGTGGCGTGCTGGGCTTTGGGACTTTCTCGCTCAGGATCCAACAACTTTTTTTGAAGGCTTAATCTCGGTTGGGCAAATTGAAACTCGGTACGTCGTGACTCGTCACAAGGTCAGAAGAATCACTCGAGTTTGGCAAGTTCCAAAACCGACTCAAAGGAAACCCTGGAGAGTGTCTGCTTCAGCGGCTGGAGCCGAGCAGTGGACCTGGATTGCTTCGATGAGCGAGTGTCCACCGTTGGGGGCTCCCGCTAAGAAAGTCCTTGCGCAAGTTTTTGCTCGGAATCAGATCAAGGGCTGAAGGTTGAGCCACCCAGGCCGAGGCAAGGACTCTTCGTGTCTGCTCTCTGCTTGAAAAGTAAAGAAGTAGTAAAGAGCTGAACTAAAGAGGCCATTTAATCGGGCTTCAGCGAGCTTTGAGCTTGGATCAAGAAGGTCAATGCTTGGAGTGGAGTTGTTTCGTTGAGATTGAGTTTTTGGAGGTCAACCAAAATAGGGTGGTCGAGTGTCCTAGTCTGATCGAGGGGCTCTGCTGGGCATAAACGAGGGCTTGCTAGGACGGCGGCTTCGGTGTGCGGGGCCGCCTCAAAAAGCGAGAGCTGCCGAGGAGGGCTGTTGGTGTTTTTCTGCGGAGTATCAGATTCTAATTCGCCAAGAATATTCCAGGCTCTTTCAATAACCGCCTTGGGAAGGCCTGCCATCTGGGCTACTTGAATGCCAAAACTTTCGTTGGTGGGGCCTTCTCGTAATTCATAAAGGAATCTAAGGGATTGAGCAGTACGATTGTTCTCATTTTCTACTGCCATATGGGCGTTGGCAAGCCCGGGTAGGCTTTCTGAGAGCTGGATCAGTTCGTGGTAGTGGGTCGCAAATAACGTTCGAGCACCGATGCGCTGACAGATCCACTCCAGGGTGGCCCAAGCGACGCTCATGCCATCGTAGGTACTGGTACCCCGTCCAATTTCATCAAGAACGAGGAGTGCTCGCTCATCTGCATGATGGAGGATGTGAGCTAATTCGCTCATTTCTACCATAAAGGTACTTTGCCCGCGGGCGAGAGCATCCTGGGCTCCTATGCGGGTATAGACGGACGAAAATGCTCCCCAATGAGCTTTTTGAGCCGGTACGGGTGCTCCCATTTGGCCTAAGATGAGGATGAGTGCGGTTTGCCGCATGACGGTGGATTTGCCGCCCATATTAGGACCGGTAATGAGCAAGGTCAGGCGTGTGTCGGGAGACAGGCAAAGGTCGTTGGGCACGAAGTGGCCCTTTTTTGCTTCATCTACTAAGGGGTGTCGGCCTGCCTCAATCTCGAGGTGGAGAGATTGGTCAATTTTTGGAAAACTCCAGCCAGACAGGTGGGCCAGGCGAGATAGCGCTACGAGTGAGTCCAATTCACCCAGCGCTCGAGCGGCTTCCATGATGGATGGGGTTTCCTTTTGAATTTCTTCGATGAGTTGTCCAAATAGATCTTGTTCGAGGGATTTTTGTCGACTGGATGCAGTGAGGATTTCCTCTTCAAATTTTTTCAGTTCTTCAGTGAAAAATCGCTCAGCGCCAACCATGGTTTGTTTGCGCTGATAGTGCTCAGGGACGCTTTTGAGGTGAGCTTGGGTGATCTCGATGTAATAGCCAAAAACTCGATTGTATCTGACTTTCAACGAAGGAATGCCGGTTGTTTCTCGTTCGCGATTTTCGAGATCCATCAGCCATCGCTGACCATCCTCTGTGAGCGAAATTAAACGATCGAGTTCAGGCGTGGCCCCTTTTTTAAAGATTCCACCGTCACGAATACTGAGAGGGGCTTCCTCTTTTTGAATGCGTGCAATTTTTTCGCCTAAGCGGTGCAAATGGTCTGAGAGCTGAGTCATTCTTCGATGGAGAGCCGAGAGGGAAGAGGATGAGCAGGTCGCCAGGAGTAGGGCCAACTGCTGCAGGGATAGGAGCGATTGGCCTAGGGCAAAGGTGTCCCTCGGATTAGCCAGGCGCGTATTGATTCTGCCGCAAATTCGCTCAAGGTCATAAATTTTTTGAAGTGTCTGTTTTGATTTTTCCAACCATTGAGGTTTTTGATGGGAGAGTTCGATCGCGGCATCCTGTCGCAAGGAAATTTCAGCTGGATTTTTTAGCGGTGCGAATAGCCATCGTTTCAACTGTCGAGAACCCAAGGTGGAGTGAGTTTGGTTGATGAGCTCGAAGAGGGCTCCAAGTTCGAGGTGCTGGGCGGTGTTGGGTCCTAATTGGAGGGATTTAGGTTGGGTTAATGGCGTGGGGAGTTGGAGATGCGCGAGTTTTTCGAGTTGTTGGGTTCTGAGAGTGTAGGTAAGGAGAATCCCTAGCCCTAACACGCCAGCATCAGAATGAATAAACGGGTCGAGGTTTTCGATACCATATTGGGATTTGAGTAAGGTCGCAGATTGCTCGGGCGATAGGTAGTTTTTGGGTAAGTCTTCTACCAGAATCGAGGATGCGCCTCCGGAAGATCGCGGATCTACTTCGGATGAGAGTCGCAAAAAATGACGGATGGGCAGTTTTTGGAACTCGTAAGTCAGGCTACTGAGCGGCGTGGGTTGTCCGACGAGAACCTCTCCAGTCGATCCATCTAGGCAGACGAGCACCCAGTTTTGTTGGTGGTCGACTCGAATCGCGGTAGCTAGGTAGTGAGTCTCTGAGCCTTCGGCATCAAATTGGACGCCCGGGGTGAGGATCCGGACGATTTCTCGCCGCACTATCTTTCCGGCTTTTACTGTCTCGGCTTCTTCGACTTGCTCTCCAATGGCGATTTTTTTTCCAGCTTTCAGGAGGCGCTGTAAATAACCGTGAACGCTATGATGGGGAACCCCTGCCATGGGTAAGGGATTTGGCTTGTTTTTATCTCGGCTGGTGAGAGTGATTTCGAGAATCTCGGATGCGGCAACCGCATCGGAACCGAAAAGCTCATAAAAGTCTCCCATTCTGAAAAAAAGGAGGGCATCTCCGACTTGCGATTTTAGATCCCAGTACTGCTTCATGAGGGGAGTGGAATCATCCCGGATCGATGGGTTGACTAGGGATGAGGTTGCTGAGCTAACCGCGAGAGTAGAGTTTTGCATAGGATTTCACCCCGAGTAGCAGTTTTGGGGGAAATCAGCAAGTCGTAGGACCATGCAGTGGTTCTAGATCGAAGTCGCGCTCTGAAGTCGCGCTCTAAGGACTCTTGGGTCGTCGATTCATGTGTTCGCGGCCAATTCGATGGACTTTGACCATATTGGTCGTTCCGCGCTGGAGGGTCGGTACACCTGCAGTGACCACAATGAGGTCTTCGGCCCTAGCCCAGTGGTTTTCTTTGAGTACGTTCTCGACGACACCAAAAAGATCATCCGTGGCGACAATCTTAGGGACGACTTCTCCATGGACTCCCCAGACCAAAGCGAGGCGTCTGAGCGCGGATTCTTGCTCGACAATCGCCACGATCGGGGCATCGGGTCGGAATTTTGCTAGGGTTCGAGCTGCGGTGCCTGAATGGGTAATGCAAGCAATGGCGGACGCGCCTACTTTTTCCGCGATCGCTGCTGCACTGCTCTCGATGGCGTCGACCACTGATCCGGGCATTGGGAGGGCTTCCGTGTGTCTCGAGTAGGTTGCCATCATTCTTTCGGCTTCAACTACGATCCGAGCCATCGTCTCTACTACGACGGTTGGGTACTGACCGGAAGCGGTTTCGCCTGACAGCATGACAGCATCTGTACCGTCGAAAACAGCGTTGGCCACGTCGCTCGCTTCAGCGCGGGTGGGGGTAGGCGAGGAGATCATTGACTCAAGCATTTGAGTTGCCGTGATCACCGGGACTCCGAGTTGGTTGCACCCGTGAATGAGTCTTTTTTGAATACTGGGGACTCTTTCGGCGCCGACTTCAACGGCCATATCTCCCCGGGCAATCAGAAGCCCGTCGGATACCTCAATGATTGAGTTTTGACATTCGACCGCCTCTTCTCGTTCGATCTTTGGAATAATGAGAGGCATCTCGTTGGAGACTTTTCTGATTTGATTTCTTAGAATATCAATATCGTGTGCATTGCGAACAAAAGAAAGGGCTACGGCATCGACTCCCTGGGAGAGTCCAAAATGGAGATCCTCGAGGTCTTTTTCGGTGAGGCAGGGAATCGAAAGGGGAGTTCCAGGAAGATTCATTCCCTTGTGGCTTGTGATCCGTCCGCCGACCTCGACTTCGACTACAATTTCTGGTGGGTGAACGTCGATGGCACGGGAGGCGATTTTTCCGTCGTCAAAAAGGATTCTTGCCCCTTTTTGAACGCTGACTGCGATGGCCTGCGCAATTTCGGCCGAAATAGGCAGGGCGATTTTACCCGTCGTTGATGTCTTCGGAGTGGCGCCTTCGGGATAGAGGAGAACGATATCTCCAGCCTTGAGGTTAATGCCTTCTTTAGGGAGCGCTCCTGCTCGGATCTTGGGACCTTGGAGGTCCTGCATGAGCATAATTGGTTTTAGATC
>CAINWE010000017.1 GCA_903854365.1 Oligoflexia bacterium | reverse complement strand
TTTAGAGGCCTTGCACGCACGCTATTTAACGTATGAGGGTATGAATCCACTTTACACGCTGGACCGGGATCCCTACAAAATCTTCGGTAATCCCACTTATTTTTATCGTCCTCAGGGTCTTGAAGTTCAGTGGGTCAACTCCTCCGAGTCTCTCGTGCAATTGATTCAAGCAGCTTCTCGGCCGATCTATCTTGTGCATTCCAGACTTGAGTTACCTCAAGAAGTTCCATTTTTATCCAAGCTTTGTCACCCGATCTACCAGACTTTGCCTTCGTGGGTGAAAACCCTGGAGTTTCGAACCTTTGGGTCCACCGCGACTTGGCTCGATCGCATTCAGGTCTGGGGCTTGTTTGAATGTAAGCGTACTTAGTGGGTTGGTTTTTTTGACTCTTCTGGCTGGGGCGAAGGTTTTTGGGCCTGAGGGGATTTCTCAGGATGAGGTGATGGGGTGTCCGTTTTTGTGTCTTTTGACGCCCCAGGCAATGGCTTAGAATTCGAACAGGTCCCAGCTTGACAGCCGCCAGCAGCGCAGCTTCCGATTTCACCGCAATCACTGCATTTGCAGTTTTCGTCCCTTTCGGTTGAGCATTGATCCATACATTGGTGATCACAGTTACAACTTTCTTTAGCAGGGGCCTGATTGATCGAGACGAGCATTGAAATGGCAAAGCAGGCAGCAAAAAAGTTACGCATGAGAGCTCTCCTTGATGAAGTGGGGTTAAAAATTATTTGATCCACTGATTCATTTTAGAATCATCAGTTAAGTTTGGCAACGTGACTTTAAGGCGGGGTTCATGAGTCATAGCTCGCTGGATCGCCCTCATTGCCCCAGGGTTTCTCGCCCAACTTCTTCGGGCGATCCCATTGTTGACGTCCCAAAAGAGCATCGACTCGAGGCGTTGATCAGCTTCGTGGCTGCCGTCGAGCACTAAGCCAAAGCCCCCATTGATGACTTCACCCCAGCCTACGCCTCCCCCATTGTGGAGAGATACCCAAGTTGCGCCCCTCATGGCATCCCCGGCGAAGTTTTGGACTGCCATGTCGGCTGTAAACTGCGAGCCATCATAAATATTAGAGGTTTCGCGATAGGGAGAATCGGTCCCAGAGACATCATGATGGTCCCGACCTAAGACAACGGGTGCTGAAATCCTCCCCTCTCGGATAGCGCGATTGATAGCTTGAGAGATCTTAACGCGTCCCTCTGAATCGGCATAAAGAATTCGGGCTTGGGAGCCGACGACGAGCTGGTTGGCTTTGGCGGTTTTAATCCAGCGCAAATTATCCAGCAGCTGGGTCTGAATCTCTTGCGGCGCGCTCGCTAAAAGTTCTTGGAGAACCTGGCTTGAGATTTCATCAGTCACGTCTAAGTCTTGAGTTAATCCAGATGTGCATATCCACCGGAAGGGTCCAAATCCGTAGTCAAAGCAGAGGGGCCCTAAAATATCCTGCACGTAGGATGAATATCTAAATTGGCCGTTTGGACGGAGAATGTCCGCGCCTGCTCGGCTGGATTCTAAAAGGAAAGCGTTTCCGTAATCGAAAAAATACATTCCATTTTGGGTGAGATGATTGATCGCAGTAACATGCCTCCTTAAACTTTCATGGACAGCGGATTTAAACTTTTCTGGCTGTTCGGCCATCATTTGATTGGCGTCATCGAGGCTGAGGCCAGCTGGGTAGTAGCCTCCACTGAACGGATTGTGAAGCGAAGTTTGATCAGACCCGATGTCGACCTGGATTTGATTTTTTGCAAAATGCTCCCAGAGATCCACAATATTGCCTTGATAGGCAATGGCTACGGCTTCCTTGTTGTTTAGAGCGGTTTTGATCCTTTGGGTGAGGTCTTGGAGATCAGTAAAGACCTCGTCCACCCACCCCTGAGCATAACGTTTTTCGATCACTTGAGGATTGATCTCTGCAATGACCCCAACCGCTCCTGCAATGACAGACGCCTTTCCTTGAGCTCCTGACATCCCGCCCAGTCCCGCTGAGACAAAGAGTTTACCTGCGAGCGAATCGAGTGTGGGGTCGAGTTTTCTTCCAGCGTTGAGCAATGTAAGGGTTGTTCCATGGACAATTCCTTGCGGCCCGATGTACATAAATGAGCCGGCTGTCATTTGTCCGTACTGAGTGACTCCGAGAGCGCTAAACTTCTCAAGATCATCTTTTTGTGAATAATTTGGAATCATCATGCCGTTAGTGATGACGACGCGTGGCGCTTCTGCTCGGGAGGGAAAAAGTCCGAGGGGGTGGCCCGAGTAGAGAACTAGCGTTTGTTCGTCGGTCATTTGGGCGAGATACTGCATCGTTAAAAGATATTGGGCCCAATTTTGAAACACAGCCCCGTTGCCGCCGTAAGTGATCAGTTCATGGGGATGCTGAGCAACTTGTGGGTCTAAATTGTTTGAAATCATGAGCATGATCGCTGCCGCTTGTTTGGAGCGATAGGGGTATTCTTCAATCGGTCGAGCGTAAATAGGATAGTCCGGCCTGAGGCGGTACATGTAAATTCGCCCATATTGATGAAGCTCATCTAAAAACTCGGGTCCTAAGACGCCATGCTGCTCTGGCTTAAAGTAGCGGAGAGCATTTCGAAGGGCTAATTTTTTCTCTTCCTGCGTCAAGAGGTCTTTTCGCTTGGGGGCATGACTCACGTGCGAGTCAAAGGGCCTTTGAGAAGGAAGCTGATCTGGGATTCCCGCTAAAATTGACTTTTTGAAGGGCGACATAGCCTCAGCTGAAAATTTCATGAGGGAATATTTAGCACGACAATCTCCTGCCGATCCATGGATTGTTTGATTTCAGTGTGTGTTAGGTGGCAGGTTTTCCTCGAATCGAGCGAAGGAGGCGATTCTCAATAGGATCTTCGGAGTCTTGGAGCCAGGAGTTTGGTAAATCCCTGGGAAGCGGTTGGCTCGAGCGTCGCCAATGTTCGATCCAATCTTGATCGAGTGGGTTGCGGAGCAGTTCAAAACGGGTACTGGCCAGGGTGGTCTCCTTTTTTCCGGGGGTCGCGGTGCCTTTTCCGACGTAGAATCCAGCGAGCATGAGCGCCGCTCGCGCGGAGGTCGAGGTGCTGTAGGTGATCACGGACGTGAATCGGTCGCCGAGGTTTTTTGGAGTATATGACTTTTGAAAAAGGGATTGAAAGGTTTGAATACCCCAGAACTCGGGAGAAGATTTGGGAGAGTACAGGTCAAAAAAGATGAGATCTGCCGGAGGGCAGCTTCCCAGTGAGTCACGAAAATCGCCTTCTTTGAGTTGCCATCGGATTGAAACGCCGGAGTCGAGAACCCCGGACCATTCTCCGTTTTGCAGAAGGCTTTGGATGGTCGTCATGTTACGTTTTAAAAACGGAAAGGCTTCAGAATGGTGGAGCGCGCTTTTGATTCCTTCCAGGTCGGTCTCAAAACTGATGAGGCTAATTTGGACCTGTGACTTGAGATGAGGCTCGAGCCTCTCAGCGGCTCTATTTTCCAAAACGGCGAGAGAATTGGCCGCAATGCCGAAACCGACGTCATAAATGACGAAGGGTCGAAGGTCAGATTTTTCAGTCAGAGAGCGCAAGCGCTCAGTGAGCTCGGATTGACCCAGGTAGATTAGTTGAGCCTCGGTCCACGGACCAATCGAAGAGTGCATCGACTCGTTGAGTTCTAGATTTCGAATGGAGTAGCTTCCGTTGGGGAATAGCTCGATTTGATGTTTGCTCATTTTCATTTGGCCGCGGCAATTGGTTTTGCGATTGGATCTGTGTATATAGGGGACTATGGCTTATTTACCTAACCGATTTGAATCGAAGTGGCAAAAGTATTGGGATGCGCAGGGGACGTTTCTTGCTGAGCAAAAGAGCTCAAAGCCTAAGTACTATGTGTTGGA
>CAINWE010000016.1 GCA_903854365.1 Oligoflexia bacterium | reverse complement strand
GGCTTCGTATGGTTCTTTGGTGAGAAAAGTCATTCGCGACTTTTCACAAAAGGATCACCTTCCGTTGGGGCCTGTGTTTCTCCTAGGCGCTGGTCAAATCGCTCATTCTGTCGCGCCTTTTTTGATTGAGTCTGAGCTGTGGATCTGGAGCCGGAACTTAGAGCGACTGGCGCAATTCGCGCAGGAGTTGAAGGCCAAATTGGCAGACAAGGAGTGGGCTCGGATTCGATTTCTACACTCGGAGAAGGAAGCTCAGCAAGCCTGGAGCGAGGCGCGCCATGGAGTGCTTTGTGTGCCCGCCGGCGTCGAGGACGATCGAGCTCGAATTGCCGCATGGAGAATGGGTGGCACCTCGGGGCGTTCGGTGACCCATTTAGGGGGGCGCCGTGAAAATTGTTCGGGCTGGATTGCTGCCTGTTCCGAAGGTTTTTTCGCGCTGGATGATTTGTTTTCGTTACAAAGTGAATTAGATCAAATGAGGTCGGTTCAAGTGGCGCGTGCAGTCCGAGCTTGTGAGGAGCGGGTGAAGCTGCGAGCTCTCGGTGATTCGATTTCGATTCCCCATGGTTGGGAAGATTTAGCCAGTTTTGGTTAAGAGGTAGTTCAATTTAAATGGAAAAAAAGACTCTGAAATTAGGAACGAGGCGCTCTCTCTTGGCTTGGGCTCAGAGTGGATGGGTCGCTCGGGAAATCGAGCGACTGAACCCGTCCCTTCAAGTGGAGCTGTTTGGGATTGAAACTCGGGGGGACCAAATTCAGGATGTGTCTCTCCAAAAGGTGGAAGGCAAGGATTTCTTCGTTGCCGAACTCGACCAAGCACTTGGGGAGGGGCGAGTCGATTTGACGGTCCACTCGCTCAAGGATTTGAGTCTCGAGAGACCCAAGGCCTTGGTTTGTGCTGCGATTCCCAAGCGAGCGAATCCTCGGGATGTGGTTTTGTTTGGGCCTCAGGTCCTCGAGAAGTTGAAACGAGGACAGGTGCTTCGAGTGGGGACTTCTTCCCCACGTCGTCTCGAAAATATTCCGCCCTTTCTTGAAAAGGCGCTCCCTCGTTTTTCTCATTCAAGTCCTCAAGTAGAGTGGGTCGAAATTCGAGGTAATGTGAATACGCGCTTGAGTCGGGTGCATGAGCCAGGCGGATCGCCCCGGCAATTAGATGGCGTGGTTTTGGCGTTTGCCGGCTTGATTCGCCTCTGGTCAGATGGTCCGGGACGGGCCGAGCTTGAGAAGCTTTTCGAGGGTGTTCGGTGGATGATCTTGCCGCTCGATGAGAATCCGGCAGCTCCAGGCCAGGGGGCTTTAGCCGTCGAGTGCCGAGCCCAGGATGGAGCGGTGCTTGAGGCGATTCGAAAACTCCATGATGCCCAGACGGAAAGCCAGATTCGGGTGGAGCGTCAGTTGCTCGCTGAGTCAGGTGGCGGGTGTCATCAGCGTTTTGGTGCAACCTGCGTGGAGTCGCCGGCGGGTTCTTTGACTTGGGTGAGGGGAGAGATTCCGAGGCGTGGGCGAGTTGAGGAGATTTTGTGGACTGCTCCGACTGCCGGGCCGAGGGAGGTCATCAGTTGGGATGGCAGTCGTTGGAGGTTGGAGCAGGAGGAGTCGTTGACTCAGGTTGTTCCGCAGGTGGACTTAACGGGTTCCCAGACGGTTTTTATTGGGCATTCTCGGGCGGTTCACGGTGAGTGGAGCGAGAGATTACGAACGGCCCGGGTATGGACTTCAGGGACTGCAAGCTGGTTTAAGTTAGCTCAGCAGGGAGTTTGGGTAGAGGGCTGTGCTGAGGGCCTGGGCTTTGAAACGTTGATTTCAACACTCAAAGAGCCAGTTTTGGGCCTCCCTGAATTATCGAGTTGGTCCGTGTTCACCCATGATCAGGCTCTTCAGGAATGGGAGCGCCTTGGAATGAAAGCTTTTGGAACCTACCGGGTCGAGGTGCACTATCCCGAGGGAGTGCGACGCCAGTTGCGCGCGGCGACGGATGTATTTTGGAGCAGCGGTTCTCAGATAAATGAGTTAAAAGAAGACTTACCCAAGAACGCTCGACACGCCTGCGGCCCAGGAAAAACGGCTGAATTTTTAAGAAGTTTAGGCATTGAACCGCTCATTTTTCCCAAGGGAGAGGAATGGAGACAATGGATCAAAAACCAAGTAGGACATCGACCTTAGGCGGCGATTCGGAGAATTCGCCCTATTCCGTGAACTTGAGACGTCTGAGGCAAAGTTCGGCGATTCGGGAGCTGGTGACCCAGTATCGCGTGTCCGTAGATCAGCTGATTCAGCCCTTATTTGTGGTGGAGGGAATTCGCGAACGAGAGGGAGTGCCCGGTTTAACGGGGACCTTTCGCGAAACTCCCGACAGTCTTCTGAGAGCTGTAGAGCGGGATCTTGAAGCGGGGGTGCGCAAGTTCCTTCTCTTTGGTGTGCCGGGAGAGAAGCGAGACGATTCTTTTTCAGGGGATTTTACTTCGAGTCAGATTCGGTCGTTGCGAAGTCGTTTTGGCAAGGAGCTGTTTCTTGCGGTGGATGTCTGTCT
>CAINWE010000015.1 GCA_903854365.1 Oligoflexia bacterium | reverse complement strand
CTCCTTCAGACTTTTGGTTTGATCCTGCGGTTTTACTTTTTACGCTTGAGGGACAAAGTCAGGACGAATTCTGCAACTGGCTCAGCCCCTAATCGAGAAGGGACGGTCGCAGTGACACGTACGGGCATGTTCTCGCGCTCTCCGGTTTCAATCGCCTTTTGAACGAGCTTCTGAATTGCCTCCCCATCCTCACAGGTAAAGAAGACGTCCCCTTCAGCTCGCTTCAAGAAACTGGCTTGAAAATCCTTAAAGAGCAAAGACACGAGATTTCCTCGCTCCTGGATCAACTTCATGGCAATTAAACCACCGGCACAGTCGGCTCCGGCAGCCAAAGCTCCGAAGTACATCGAGTTCCAATGATTTTTCGTCCTGCGATTCAGAGGGACTTTGACGACGCAGCGATCGTTCGACAGGGCAGAAACCGTAGGACCAATAAAAAATAGCAAAGGCACCTTAAAGAACCCAAAAGCCCTTAGGTAAAACGTATCCCGATATTTCGCGGGCACTTGTTTAGCCAAAGGCCCTGCCACCCACTGAGTGATCGAATCAACCGCGTTGTTTAGCCCCCCCATGTCTTACTTCTTCCTGCTTTTCTTTTTGCGGAAAGCAGCCTTTTTCTCAGTCGATCGCTTCGACTTGCCTTCATGGTAAGCTTTGGCAACGGTTCGGTCAGAGCGAAGCTTCTGGGTTCGCTTTTTCCGGCCTTCAGCCTTTTTCTTACGGCGAGCATTCAGGAGCACATTCTTGTCTTTTTGAGTATTTTTCTGACTAGGAGTAGCGGTCTGTGTTTCTGTGGTCATGACTTAAAATCCTTTAAAATCTTTGTTGAACAACTCTTTGGCCTAGGATGTCGTTTCTCAGCTTTTGCTGTCACAGAGCACGTCGCCAGGCAAAGTAAACCCTAGGTCTAACCCAAACTGAACTAGATTTCCAGAGTGTTTGTAGAGACGATAACTTTACCCGTGACGTCGGCCCTTACCCGGCTTACCAGAGCGAAAATCTCCACCCCCACGACGCTCACGGTCGCGCCTCGGCGGATACGATGGCCGACCCCCTGATTGAGGTTCAGCGCCCTTACGAATTACGGAAAAAGTCTTTGGATTTTCATCCGTCTTTTCAGGAGCTCTTTCTGCAGCAAAAATCTCTGGAAAAAGGAGACAGAGAAATCTCCCGGCCACCTCATCCACCGACCGGCCAGCCAGTTCGCGCTTCCAGTTTGGATCCAAGAGATCCACTGCTCTTGCAAAATTTTCCTGATTTTTAAAGGTCTCGAGAAGATTCCCCACTTTTCTCATCCCGACTTCCTTGCGAGTCGGGATTTTTCCTTCCTTCATTTTACGCTGGGTCATCTTCTCCACTCGATGAATCAAGCCACGTTGACTCGGCGTAACCAAACTCACGGCAAATCCAGATTGACCACTTCTGGCTGTACGACCAATGCGATGAATATAAGAGTCCATCTCGCGAGGAATCGAGTAGTTCAAAACGTGGGTAATCCCCTGCACATCAAGACCTCTGGACGCAACATCCGTGCAAACGAGAACCTTTACCTTCTTGTCTCGAAAAGATTGCATGACTCGCTCGCGCGCAGACTGATCCATATCACCATGCAGACAGTCCACTGCATAGTTACGTCCGCGCAAATACTGGGTCAAATCGACCACCAAACTCTTGGTCTGACAAAAAATGATCCCATAGAACTGATCTGCAGCCTCCATCAGCTTACAGAGGACTTCGGGCTTATTCGACTCTTGAGTGATGTAATAAATCTGCTCTAATGTAGCTGGCAAAACTTCGGTGCGATTCACCTGAACTTGTTTTGGACTTCTCAAATACTCGTCTGCCACCCGTCGCACGCCCGGGCTCATCGTCGCCGAGAAAAGCCAGGTATTGCACATTCCGGGAGGAATTTGCCCTAAGATCAACTCCAAATCCTCTTTAAACCCCATCGAAATCATCTCATCGGCTTCATCCAACACGACTAACTCGACTTGATCGAGCTTCAGAGACCCACGCTCCAAATGATCGACAATTCGACCAGGAGTACCGACCACCACAGCTGGTCCCCGCTTGAGGCCCTTCAATTGATCCCCATAGCCCGCGCCCCCATAGATCGGAAGCGCACTCACACCTTTAATCTTACCTAAAATATCAATCTGTTTAGACACCTGCAGAGCCAGTTCTCGGGTCGGGCAGAGCACGATCGCTTGCACGGCACGAATCGACGGGTCCAAACGCTCAATTAAAGGAATGGCAAATGCCGCAGTCTTGCCGGTGCCTGTGGCAGCCAGACCTAAAAAGTCTGTAGAACCACCCAAGAGAATGGGAAGGGCCTGGGCTTGAATTGGGCTAGGAGTGACATAACCTAGTCCTTGGATCGCCTGAAGTAGGGGTGCACTAATATTAAGCTCTTGAAAGGATTGCAAAAAATACTCTTTTCTTTTGGCTAACCAAGGAATGATGCAACGGAATGGCTAGTCGATTGTTGACCGGCTTGCCCGGCTTATTCGCGCCATCTTACCATACATTTTATCTATTTGTTAGGTATTTTGTGCTAAAAGACTGCGAATGAATCATCCCCATGAATATTTTGACGCTGTGATTCTCGGAGGCGGCGGTGCAGGCATGATGTGCGGAATGGTCGCTGGCCAGCGAGGGCGAAAAGTTCTCATCATTGACCATGCAAAAAAACTAGGCGGAAAGATCCTAATTTCCGGCGGGGGTCGCTGCAATTTTACCAACATTGGAGCAAGTGCTGCGCAATACGTTTCTGAAAATTCCCACTTTTGCAAGTCGGCTTTATCACGCTTCAAACCTGAAGATTTTGTTTCCCTCGTCAAAAAGCACCACATCCCGTTTCACGAAAAAAAATTGGGTCAGCTCTTTTGTGATCGAACCGCACAAGATATCGTTCACCTATTAAAAAAGGAATGTGACCTAGCAGGAGTCAAATTTTTACTCGATTGCAAGATCTTTGAAGTCTCACGAAGCTCACAGGACTCTACCAATCACCCGGACGAGCACCCCCACTTTGTAATCCAGACATCACAAGGACTTTTCTCATCAAAAAGCCTCGTGGTCGCTACCGGTGGACTCTCCATTCCGAAAATAGGGGCAACCGGATTCGGATATCAAATCGCGCAACAATTTGGGTTAGCTTGTGTCCCCCGGGCTCCGGCATTGGACGGTTTCACCCTTTCTGACCAGACCGAAAATCCCTTTCGAGAGTTGGCCGGACTCTCCGCCGACTGTGACGTCAGCACTCCAACCCGCTCGTTTCGCGAAAACATCCTATTCACCCACGCTGGACTCAGCGGACCCGCGGCATTGCAAGCCTCTCTGCATTGGCAAAAGGGAGAACCGATCTGGATCAACTTTTTGCCCGATCATCAATGTGGCGCTTGGCTCATTGAGCGAAAGAAAACGGGAAGTCGAGGACTCGTTAAAAACCTTCTCTCCGAGATCCTTCCAGGACGGTT
>CAINWE010000014.1 GCA_903854365.1 Oligoflexia bacterium | reverse complement strand
GCATGACCTCCCATGCCGCCGTAGTCGCTCGAGGCATGGGTAAGTGCTGCGTCTCCGGATGCAGTGCAATCAAGGTGAGCGAAGCTCGACAGGAGTTTACCGTAGGCTCCCACATCATCCGAGAAGGAGACCTCATCACTTTGGACGGCAGCAGCGGAGAGGTGATTCTAGGTCAAGTTCCCACGGTTTCACCCACTCTGAATCAAGACTTTGTTGAATTGATGAAATGGGTCGATGCAACTCGGCAGCTTCAGGTTCGCACGAATGCAGATACGCCCCAAGACACTCGGGTGGCGCGCGGCTTCGGAGCAGAGGGGATCGGCCTCTGCCGGACAGAGCATATGTTTTTCGACCCTGCTCGAATCGATGCGGTCCGAGAGATGATTCTCGCAGACTCTGCGGAGGGCAGGAAACATGCCCTCGGGAAAATTCTTCCCATGCAGAAGGGTGATTTTAAAGAAATCTTTAGAGAAATGAAGGGACTCCCTGTCACGATTCGTCTTCTCGATCCACCTCTTCATGAATTTATTCCGCATGAGGATGATGAAATCAGGGAGCTGGCCCAAAAAATCGATGTCAGCTTCGAGCGCCTCAAGCGCAAGGCAGAGTCTCTACATGAATTCAACCCCATGCTCGGGCATCGCGGATGCCGATTAGGCGTGAGCTTTCCGGAAATTTACAAGACTCAGGTTCGAGCGATCTTGGAAGCCGCCTGCGAACTCGTGTGCGAAGAACACTTCAAGATTGAGCCTGAGATCATGATCCCGCTCGTCGGCGATTGGAGAGAACTCCGCTTAATCCGGGAGTACTGCATCGAAGAAATTGACCAAGTGCTCCGGCAATTTCAGGAGGCCTTGACGCAGCAAGGAATTAAAAAGTTACCGTACCAAATCGGCACCATGATTGAGATCCCTCGAGCGGCCCTCACTTCTGGGGAGATTGCGCAATATGCGAGCTTTTTCAGCTATGGCACAAACGATCTCACGCAAACCACGTTTGGACTGTCCCGAGATGACTCAGCATCCTTCCTGAAGGACTACCTCGATGCTAAAATTTATGAGAAGGATCCGTTTGCTTCGCTCGATCAAGCCGGAGTAGGGCGACTCATGAAGCTTTCGATCGACGAAGGGCGGGCAGCTCGTCCCGATCTCAAGATCGGCATTTGCGGTGAACACGGAGGAGACCCCGCATCGGTCATTTTCTGCCACAGCTTAGGGCTGGATTACGTCAGCTGCTCACCTTATCGAGTGCCGCTCGCTAAACTGGCTGCTGCTCAAGCTGCAATTCAGAGCCCGCGACAAAAGATGGTGAAGAAGCGGCAAAAACCTACCCGAAAAAAGCGGTAAACCTTCGAAAAAGCCACTTGGACTAAATTGTTTTTTTTGATTTTGTCCCAATTGATTCAATGAGTTACGTCGCACTACAAGTGCTCGTCAGAATAGACACAATTGTGGTCTCCAAGGGTTTGAACTAACCTCAAATCATTAGGAGGAACGCAAATGAGTATGACGACAGCGCTTTTTTCAACTGCGCCGAAGGAACGTGCGCTCAAGCTTAGGAGTTCCGTTGATGAAGTCTGTGAAACTGGTCCCCCACGATACGCTTAGCATGGGCTGATCCGTCTTGAATGAAGAAGACGTCTACGGTGCCCATGTACTGCCGGATCGGACCTTGGCCAGGTCGGACCGCGACAGCAACATTGAATTTAAGAAGGTTTTAAAAATTGAATATTCTGTGGCTAGAGCGAAGAGCGCTACCGTGAGGTGGAGTTTAGCCCGAGTTGGTTCGGGGATCGCAAAACAGCCGAAAATGTAATATAGGACATGACTCGCCCGGAAGGGGAGCCGTTCAAAATAAGCCCGAGAGGATTCAATTTCTCCGGGCTTTTTTTATTTCCTTCCACCCTGTGTTTCAGCTTTTTGCCCAGCAGTCACTTGAGTATTACTGATTGCTTTCAGCTTATCAGTCAGGCCAGCAATATTCGCTTCAAGCCAAGGTCGAGAGCCGATCAGTTTGCGCAAGCCCTGATAATACTGGATGCCCGCTGCGTATCGAGATGGGTCGTCCCAAAACGGACCTGACGTGTCCGTAATATCGTATTCAACCCGCTTTGGATCCAGCTTCAGCGACGCTTCTGTGTGGTTCAACGCCAACACCCAATCACCCAATCCTGCGCTAGCCTTACCCAACTGCTGATAGATCTCATATTTCTCTCGCGATACAGGGAGGCTGGCCTCTAAATCAGCCTTGGCTAGGGCATACTGCTTAGTCCGATTAAAAAACCTTGCCCGAAAAACGAGCGCTGATCCGCTACTCGGGTCGTAGGCAACAGCCTGATCCAAATGACTCTTCGCTTCATCTAACTTATGTAACCCTTCATACGCTAATCCCAAATTGATCTGCAGCGAATGCCAATAGGGGGCATCTGGTAGAGCGCGGTTAAAATATTCAAGAGCTTTGGGATAATCACCCCTCGAGAGAAAAATTAATCCATAGTTCATGAACGATCGACAGGAGGGGGCCTTTTTCGCAATATCCTCATAATAGGCTTCTGGAGTCGCGTAAGCACGATTACGCTCCCAAGTGAGAAGAAACAGACTCACTACCAAAACGGTCCCAATTAAAGACCTTAAATATTTAAACTCCGCGTTTTCAACCACTCGAACAAAATAAGGAACTATACCAATCGATAAAATCGCAAGCGGAAGGTAGGGACGATGCTCATTCACCATCTCCGTGAGTGGAGCGATAGAAGATGTTGGGCTAATCAAAGCCAGAGCGGACAAAGTAGCCATCCAAAAAAGTGGTAGCCGCCCAAAGTAGGCCACCCCAAACGAACCCACCGTAATCCATCCGGCTAATGCAAAAAGAACGCGAGGTTCCGATAATTCTTTAAAAATAGGATACGTGAGATCATCTGCCACTAAATGAATCGGCGCAAACCATCTCAAAACATAGTGCCACCAAGCCGTAATCTGAGTAAAAAGATACTGAAGCGAGGTCATATCGGACCACTGCCTCGCCTTGGCGATATCATCATCCAGGAGGGCATTCCGAATCATGAAATAAATGACACTGGTCACAAGATAGGGCGCCAGGAGAGAAAACACTCTTCCATTCATGGTCCTCTTTGCGCAGCCAAAAACAGAATCGCCTGGTCTCCAATAATCTAAACCAACCAGAATTACCAAAACCCCAAAACTCCCAATCGCCTCTACTTTACTAAACAAGGCCAAACCGTAAAGCACACAAGACAGCACCCAAAACTTTTTCCTGCGCTTTAAGCTTCCGGTTGGCTCAGCAAGGGCCTTCAAGAGAAAAGTAAAACAGGGCAATAAAAACGCCGCCACTACTAAGGAGGATCGCGCAGAAATGTAATTCACAACCCCAGCCGTGTAGGGATGAATCAAAAACATCAACCCCACCCAAAAAGCTGCCCTCCGTTGATCTTGAATGAATCCGGACGCCCATTGAGTTCCAAGTAATCTCAAGGTAAAAAAGTATAGGGAAATGGCAACAGAAACATGAAGCAGCACTTGGGTAAAATGCCAGCTCCACATCGCATAACCGCTCATCCAATAATCAAGCGCGTAGGTAATTTGCAAAACAGGACGATAATCGGTGTTATCTTTTAAGCTGGTCAGCGTAGCGGGATCTACAAAATATTGGGGAATATAAGTCAGACTGCGAACATAAGAATTATTTCGAATACTGTGCTCATCATCCAGCACAAAATCCTTTGCATAATTCTGAGAATGCAAGACTAAAGCGGTTACCAAAAACAAAACGCAGATAAACCAATGTCCAATTTTATTTAAGCTTTTACCCATTTCCCCCAACTCCCTGCGAGACCAGACCCCTGCAACAATTATCACTTAAACTAAACATAAATACATGAAAATTTTGATTTTTATTAAAAAAAATCAGCCCAAATGAACGCAAATTAAGTCCAGCCCATCCAACGATGAGCAAAAGCGAACCTAGGTCGCTTCTCACCCCCTACTCCGATCAAAACAACCCAAAAACTCAGAAAAATATTGAAATTTATTGCTTTTTGTCATTTATGACACGTCTTTTATTTAACTTTTTCTTGCTAAAATATAAACAGAGGAAAAAGGAATGGTATTGAAGATCCCGGCACCCGGTGAAGCCACCGGTGATGCTACTATTGCCACTCAGGCCGGGGAATCCCATTTTAAAAACTGGGGAGAGGGCCTTGCTTTGCCTTTCTCTTTTTCCATTCGCTGCGCATTCCTAGTCACTTTATTACTCACCCTGAGCGCCTGCTTTGAAAATCCAGCCGCCCAACAAACCTCTTCGCAACAGTCGATCGAAGCATCCGGCTCCTCTGGTAGCATCGGACCTCCCGGCCCAGCTGGTCCTCAGGGGATAGCGGGCGCTACTGGATTCACTGGCTACACGGGTTTTACTGGAGCCACAGGCGCAACAGGAGTGTCGTTTATCTGGACAGGTCAATATAACCCTGCCACCAATTATAATTTGAATGACGTTTTTCAATATCAAGGCTCACTCTATGTAGTCGCCCGCCAAGCCCCTTTCCAAAACACCTATCCTCTGGTCACAGACACTCAGGCTTTTTACTTTAATAATCTTGGAATCTGCATCAACGCTCAAGATCAACCTACCTTACCTGACCTCGCCAATATCAAAAAACTCTACGTGTCAGGCTACGGAGTGCTTCACAACACCAGCGTCACTGCAATCGGCTATGAGTACGCGTCTGCAACCTGCGCGAGTCAGGAATCTCCTGTGTTGGTCATTTTGAGCAATCCAGTCAATGAAAGCTTCAGGCAATTTACGTTTTCGAGTTACGCAGTAGGCACCCAGCCGCCTGGCCCAACTTCGTTTGCAGACTTGATGGCAGCGATGGGGGCAACCGGCGTTACGGGCGTTACGGGCGTTACGGGCGTTACGGGCGTTACTG
>CAINWE010000013.1 GCA_903854365.1 Oligoflexia bacterium | reverse complement strand
GGACGGTTGGAATTACCTTAGCCAATCAACTGCTCTACGTCCAATCCCGCATTGGAATGCTTGACACGTTTATGTTCGGATTCCTCATCTGGGCACTAGTTGCTTTCTTTTCCACCTGGAGACCACCCCAAAAACACTTAAAGCATTCCACACTGCTGCGCTTCAGCGGTGCACTTTTAGGCTTAACCATGGGCTGCAAATGGTTTGGAGTGATCGCCTGGGCAGCCTGTATTTTTCTTTTTTTGAGTGCTCGATTTACCTCCAGCAGACTTAAGGCGGATTCTCCTCAAAATTTCAATTCCGGTTACTTAGCGAAGGAAATTTCTTGGTGGGAGTTTTGTCTGTCGCTGGGATTTCTACCGCTGGCCTTCTATTTTGTCACCTTTATACCCTACTTATTTATCGCTGACAGCACACCTCATTCTCCGCTGGAATGGTGGGACCTCCAGTTCAAAATGTACGATCTGCAGCTCAGGGTCGTCTCATCTCACCCTTACACCAGTTACTGGCCCGGATGGCCATTTATGATTCGCCCCATTTGGTACGCCTTCGAACCCGAACTAGGAGACCCGTCTTCAGTCCGCGGCGTTCTCCTTCTCGGTAATCCCTTCGTGATGTGGCTTGGACTGTTAGCAGTAGCAGCATGTTTCGTCGACGGATTCAAAAAACCCAACAAGCAAGGCTACATCATCGGATTCTTGTACTTCGCATTTTATTTCTGTTGGGGTCTGATCCCACGAAAAATCTCATTTTATTACTACTACTACCCAGCCGGCATGATTCTCAGTTTTGCGTTAGCTTATGTCTTTTTTCAATGGAGTGGTCCAGGCAATCTATTATTCCGACGATACCGTTGGTGGTTTCTCGGAGTAGCGATTTGCTTCTTTATTTACTTTTTTCCTATTCTTTCTGGATTAAAAATCCATTCAACTGACTATCGAATGTGGATGTGGTTTCCGAGCTGGATCTGAATCAACTCAGACTAACTGAGCATCTTCAGATTTTTTTTTGAGCAGAGTTTCATAAGAACGAAATGCATAAGTTGTGCGCAGTCCAAGACGGTTCTGGACCTCGCTTTGAGGTAATCCCTCCGAAAACCATTGAATAATGACTGAATGCCGAAAAGTCCGGGGGGTCAAAGCCGGATGGCCCAGCTTTTTACCGTAAGCCTTAACTAAAAGCTCTACCCCCCGAGCAGAAATAGGGCCTCCTAAAGAGCCAAATTTATTAAACCCTAGAAAGACCCAAGGGCTCTGCATCTGCGCCTCCTGTAGCAGCTTCACTGCGGCTACCAGCTCTACGGACACCGGAATCCTCCGAGGACATTTTCCTAAGACCTCCAGATATCCCTCACTCCCATTGGGTCCTAACGTCCATTGTTCAAACCGCAAGTCCACGACTTCGCTCACCAGGCAGCCGGTCTCTGCCAAAGCCCACAAAAGCACTCGGTTTCTAGCTTCCATAGGGGTAATCGAAGGAAGCCGCTGAATGACCATTAATAACTCAGAGGACGAAACTGTATAAGGAATCCGTTCAATTTTATGAGGAGCCGGAAGCTTTTTAGCTAAAAGTTCAGGAAGCTTTTTTCTTTTCGCAAGAAAGCCCAAAAACTGCGATACGGTCAAAATTTTTCTCCTGCGAGTATTCGTCTTAAAACCTTTCTTCTGAAGGTACTGACGATACCGGGTCAAGTCGTCTGGGGTAATATCAAAGGGCTGAACGAGTTTTCCTAAGTACTCTTGATTAATAAAGTCTTGAAATGCCATCAAATCTAAAGAATAGTTCTTGATCGTATGCGAAGACTTCTGAGAGCCCTCCAAATATCCAACAAAACTTCGAATGGCTTGTGGAAATGTCAATTTCTTATTCTGCCTTTTTGTTGCCATTCGTTGACACTCCCTTAAAGGTTGAATCATACTGAGATTCCGTTCTCGGGTCAACCGTGATAGAGCCCTAACCCATTGAGCCGATTGGGTTGGTTGAGTACCTTTTGTTTTTGTTTGCTGAAAAAAAATTGCGCTTAAGGATATGCGAAGTTAAAATGCAAGAATGGTAAATTATGATCAATCGAAAACCGTCCGTTGTCACCTATCTCGCCTTAGCCATCCTCCAGACGCACGGGGGAACAACGACTCATTCAACGTGGGCGAATACAGAACCTCTTTCAACTCCGAGCACAACCCCTTCGGAGGAACCCTCCTCTGAGCAAGCACCAGAAATTTCCCGATCTCACGCAGCGCCCGCCTCACCCGCACCGAGGAGACAAAAAAAATCCCTCGTCATTGATATTGACTCGCTTCGCCCTCAGCTTGGACTTCAGCTCTTTGCTTCGCCCAATGTGCTGAATAACGCAAAAACCGAGCAATACTTCGTTCAAAAAGGATTTGCGGGCGATCCCGTCGTCAGCGCTATTGGATTGATGGCGGATTACCAACCCGCGTTTCTCCAGGTATTGGGTGTCTTCGACTTAGGCGCTACGATCGCGATTCATCCTATTTTTCCCAGCCCCAACCCCTACGTCAATTCAATCGCGAGTAATTACACGCTTGGACTGCAGGCAAAATATCAATTACGCTTTTTCTCAGGACAATTCCTCGTTCCTGTCGTCGGATACTTTGCTGACGCCTTTTTCTACGCGTTTAACCAACCTAACTCGCCCAGCACAGTCACTCAAGGCCGCACGGTCATTCAAGGACCCCTACTCGGCGCATGGCTCCTCCTCAACTGGATGGAACCGTCGGTCGCCAGGGATTATTTCGTCGACTCAGGAGCAAGCCGCACCTACCTTACTTTTGAAGCCCGCAAAATGGTTTCGAATGAGCCCAGTTTGCCGATCAATGGCTTCACTTATTTATTCGGCCTGAGGAGCGAGTTTTAGGAATGAGGTCTCTTTTTAACATTCTCCGGCATCATCCATTCTGCCTCGGATACTGGGCATGGATCCTAACGACATGGAATCCCATGATGGCTTCGGCGGACCTCTGCATGGAGATCCAAAAGTATCAGGCAGGACATCATCAAGACGCTGCGCTCACACGCATACGCGAAGAAGCCGCACAGCTGAAAGACCCCGTGATGGAAGAATGGGTCTCCGAGCTTACCCTCCTGCACCAAGGGAACCGGGACTCAAAGGACCGTGGCGTCAGAGCGACCGCTGATCGACAAATCGGATTCCCAGCGCGAGGTGCACTCTTTCCTCCTTTCGCAGGCACTCCACTGCCCATCCGCTCGTGTTTGATTAAACAGGAGCAGCGCCATGGCCATTGCGTTCACAGCTCTCCGATTTTCCCAGAGATTCAATTTCTCCAAAACAACCTCACTCCCATCCTGAGCGCTTTGCCCGAGCATGCTCCATGATCCATCCACTCCACAAAATCAGCTGCACACCCAAAGCACCCCTTGACTCCGTCAGCGAGTGCGATTAGTACAAGGGTCAGCCCTCACTTCGAGTAGCAGTTTGCGGTCGTGGTGGAATTGGTAGACACGTACGTTTGAGGGGCGTATACCGAAAGGTGTGACGGTTCAAGTCCGTCCGGCCGCACCATCTCTTCATTAAAAATCTAAATTTCCTACAAACCTTGATCCCCCTCGGTTTTCTGTTAAACTCTCGAAATGATTCAAGACTTGAAATCTACCCAGGACTCTCGCCAGTCCAGTTCAAGACTCACGATTACCCACTCTCAGCGCACCGACCGCCTCATCGAGGCCTTAGATACCCGTATTCTCGTCTTGGACGGAGCCATGGGTACAGCGATTCAAGACCTCAATCTCACCGCTGAGGATTTTGGCGGAGCAGAACTCGAGGGATGCAACGAAATCCTGGTGTTTTCGCGCCCCGATCTCATTCGCCAAATTCACCGCAACTATCTTGAAGCCGGCTGCGATATTGTTGAAACAAATACGTTTGGAAGCACTCCGTTGGTCTTGAACGAATACGGCCAAGGCCATCGCGCTCTCGAGCAAAATCGATTGGCTGCACAGCTTGCGCGACAGGAAGCCGATGCTTTATCCACTCCCGAGAAGCCTCGCTTTGTCGCTGGGGCAATCGGCCCCACAACCAAGGCAATTTCTGTCACGGGTGGTGTCACCTTTCAAGAGCTTCAAGATCATTTCTCAATTCAAGCGCAAGGACTTCTCGAAGGCGGCGTCGACTATTTCCTCATTGAAACCTGTCAAGATACTCGCAATATTAAAGCTGCTCTCCTGGCTATCGAAACTCTTTTCACAAAGACAGGACACAAAATCCCCATCGCGATCTCCGGCACGATAGAACCCATGGGCACCATGCTCGCAGGTCAAACGGTCGAAGCCCTCCTGGCCTCAGTGAGTCACATCGATCTCCTGTACTTAGGTTTAAACTGCGCCACAGGCCCAGAATTCATGACCGATGCCATCCGCTCGCTCGCAAAATCATCTCCCTACCGGATTTCATGCGTCCCTAACGCAGGACTTCCCGACGAAAATGGCTGCTATTTGGAAACTCCCAAGATGGTGTCCAAAGTCCTCTCCCGTTTTATTTCGGAAGGATGGATCAACCTCTTAGGCGGCTGCTGCGGAACCCATTCGGGCCATATTCAAGAGCTTTCGACACTCGCCTCGCAGAACCCCCCTCGAAAACCGACCCGCACTCATCGATCCACTCTCTCCGGGATCGACTACCTTGAAATCACGGATGAAATGCGCCCCGTCATCGTTGGAGAACGAACCAACGTCATCGGAAGTAAAAAATTCAAAACTCTCGTTTGCGAAGAGAAGTTTGAGGAAGCCTCCGAAATTGCCCGCTCTCAAATCAAAAATGGCGCTCAGATCATTGACCTTTGCTTGGCTAATCCAGACCGCGACGAGCTTAAGGATATGCGAAGTTTCATGGAGTTCGCCGTTAAAAAAATTCGAGCCCCTTTGATGATCGACTCCACTGACGCACAGGTCATCGAACTCGCCCTCACGTATTGCCAAGGCAAATCGATCATTAACTCGATCAACCTTGAAGATGGCGAGGAGCGCTTCGAACAAGTGATCCCTCTTGCCAAAAAATACGGTGCCGCCCTCGTCGTGGGCACTATCGACGACGATCCGCAGCAAGGCATGGGCGTGACGCGGCAACGCAAATTAGAAATTGCAGAACGCTCCTACCAACTCCTCACCGAAAAATACGGTATTTTGCCTGAAGATATCTACTGGGACCCTCTCGTCTTCCCGTGCGCCACAGGAGATGCTCAATACGTTGGATCGGCCGTCGAGACCCTAGAAGGCATCCGGCTCATCAAATCCCGCTTTCCTGGAACTCGAACGATTTTAGGAATTTCTAATGTCAGTTTTGGCCTTCCTGCGGCTGGTCGCGAAGTCCTCAATTCAGTCTTTCTCTATCACTGCGTTCAAGCAGGGCTCGATCTGGCCATCGTCAATTCGGAGAAGCTAGAGCGTTACGCTTCCATTCCCGACGAAGAAAAGCGTCTTGCCGAGAATCTTCTTTTCACCCAGATCCAAGGACAGGCCCAAGATCCCATCGCCGCTTTTGCTGCGCACTTTCGCGAGCGAAAGAAGGTCGAATCCGCTCGAGAACGACTCCCTCTGATGGATCGCTTACCCAGATACATCATCGAAGGATCTAAGGACGGCCTGATCGAGGACCTGAGCGAAGCTCTACAGACCCTCCCGCCCTTAGAGATCATCAACGGTCCTCTCATGAAGGGGATGGACGAAGTGGGTCGCCTCTTCAATTCGAATCAACTCATAGTCGCCGAAGTCCTTCAATCTGCAGAAGCCATGAAAGCCGCCGTTTCGCACCTGGAAAACTTCATGGAAAAATCCCAAACCTCGTTACGGGGAAAAGTCATTCTAGCCACGGTCAAAGGCGACGTCCACGACATTGGCAAAAACTTAGTAGAAATCATTCTTGCCAATAATGGGTTTCAGGTCATTAATTTAGGAATCAAAGTTCCCCCGGAGCAACTCATTCAAGCAGTACGCGAGCATCAACCGGACCTCGTAGGCCTTTCGGGCCTACTCGTTAAATCCGCTCAACAGATGGTCACGACCGCAGAAGATCTTTCTAAAGCCGGCGTAGCAACTCCGATTTTAGTCGGTGGAGCTGCTCTTTCTTCTAACTTTGTCGACAAACAAATTGCCAAAGCCTACACCACCGGCACAGTTGCTTATGCACAAGATGCAATGAGTGGATTAGACCTGGCCAAAATCATCGTTGATCCGGATCGATTTGAAACGCTTAAAGCAGAGTTGCATCAAAAACGCACGCAGGCCCAAAACTCAGCCCCCCGAAGCGCCCCCAGTATCACTAGCCCAGCCTCGACAGAGCGTTCGTCGATGATTCCTATTCTAGAAACCCTCCCCTCGCCTCCCGATTTTGAACGCCACGTCTTACGGAACACCCCGATTCAGCACATTTGGACTTACATCAATCCGCTCATGCTCTATGGGCGGCACCTCGGCATCCGAGGAAGTACCGTGAGACTCCTGGAGCGAAGCGTTCAAGAACCTGCTGCGCTCAAAGAAGTTTCAAAAGCCGATCCGAAGGCAAAAAAGATCTGGGATGCCGTACAAGAAGTCAAAGAAGAATATGCTGAGACTGAGGTTCTGCACCCTGCGGCTGTCTATCAATTTCTCCGAGCCTCCAGCGCCGGAAATGAGCTTCTCATTTTCGACTCCGCACATCCCCAGGCGTCCCCCATCGCTCGTTTTGACTTTCCTCGGCAACGCAAACTCGACGGGCTTTGCCTCGCGGACTACACACGCCCGAGAAATCTCGGTCACGCCCAAGATACCGTCGCATTCTTCGTCGTCACTGTGGGCCGCGGCGTGCGGCAACTCTCCGAGCTTCTCAAAAATCGTGGAGATTACCTCAAGTCTCATATTATCCAAGCGCTTGCCCTCGAAACGGCAGAAGCTTATGCAGAATTCCTTCACAGTCAGATCCGCAAGGCCTGGGGCTATCCCGATCCACCGCATATGAAAATGATTGAAAGATTTCAGGCCAAGTACTTAGGCAAGCGTTATTCGTTCGGATATCCCGCTTGTCCTCGGTTAGACGACCAAGCACTGCTTTTTCAACTCATCCAACCCAACGAAATCGGCGTGCAACTTACAGACGGGATGATGATGGATCCCGAAGCTAGCGTTTCAGCACTCGTCTTTCACCATCCTGCAGCAACGTATTTTTCCGTCGGGCATCAAAGTGGGGAGCAAGGAAATGATGACAACCGTCTGGGATAGAACCCAAAAACCCCGCATCACGGGGATCGGAAGCCTCCCTCATTCGAACATCGACTCGGCCCTGGAGTTTTCGATGCGAGTGGGTGTTCCCTACCTGCCTCAGATTCCGATTCGAAACCCTTGGGAATATATGATTCCTCAAGCACTCGATGGTCTACCTGGACTCCAACTCGAGCCGGGCGGGCTGGTCTCACTTCCCATGGATCTCTGGAAAAGCCAATCTCACGTCCTCGAGAAGCGCCTCGATCGGGCGTTCGCGAGTCAAATTTTTGATGAGTTTGAACCCCTAGGCTCGAACGCAAGCGGCTGGCAACCCTTTCTTTGGGAGCTCGAAGAAAACGGCCACTCTGTCGCTAAGATCCAGATTGCTGGACCCTTCACTGCCCAATGGGCCATTCGATGCAAAGGCGAGGCACTTCCTATTTCTTTTCCGGAGCTCTCGACTCAAGTCTACCGTTTAGTGATCGCACGCGCTCTCAGTATGGTGTCTCGGCTCAACTCGGCAGAAATTCACCCGATTTTTTTTATCGATGAACCTGGCCTTTATGCCTATTCCAATCAAAACCCGATGCATATTGCTGCTCTGAGTGAATTAAAAATGATGGTTCAAACCCTTCAAAAAAGCGGAGCCACTGTAGGCATTCATTGTTGCGGAAACACCGACTGGTCTGCAGTAGCCGATCTTGGCGTCGACCTGCTCTCCTTGGATACTTCGATTTCCCTTCCGAGTGCTCTTTCAGTAACCCACCGACCCGCTGTGGAAAAATGGATCACCCAGGGAGGCCGATTTTCCTTTGGAGTCATTCCAACCAACATCAGCCCAGGCGGCCACTTAGCCACACCTGAACTAATCGCGAAAAATTTCCTTCAGATCCTAAACTCTTCGTGGACAGGCTCTTCGAATTACATGAATCCACTTCTCAAGGAATCGTTTTTCACACCCGCTTGCGGGCTTGCCCTGCAGAGTATCGCCGATGCTGAGCGGATTTTAGAAAACCTAGTAGGCCTCTATGAAACCATCGATTCTTACTGAACTCTCAGCTCTCCCTCCGATTCATCCCGAACGATTGAGACATCTGACAGAGTCCAGCCTGGAAATTTCGCTGATCATTCCTGCGAGAAGCTCCCACCATACACTCTCAAAGACAGTCCAAGAAGCGCATGAATTCTTGAAAGCCCGGTACGCCAAATCCTTTGAAATCATTTTGGTACCCAATCCTGCCCCCAACGAACCGGAGGATCAATCCACCCAGGTCGCCCATGCGCTAGAACAAAAATATAGCGAGGTTCGTGTGTGCCCGCATACCTTTCCAAGGGGCAAGGGTGCCGCGCTTCGAACCGGATTTCTCGCTTCCCGAGGGCGCTTGATTTTTTTCACCGACGCTGACCTTCCTTACGATCTGAGTTTTTTTGACGAAGCTGCCCATCAACTGAAACAAGGATATCACTTCGTTCATGGCAACCGCCGACTCGCGGAAAGCCAGTTCTCCATCCCTGTTCGACTGCTTCAGATTGCTTACAGTCGGCATCGTCTCGGATTAGGATTCAATCGATGCGTCCGAACGCTATTACCCATTTCAACTACGGATACACAGGCAGGAATCAAAGCCCTTTCCCGAACCTTAGCGCTGGAGTTTTTTTCCAGACAAGCCTGCCCTGGATTTCTTTTCGATTTAGAAATTTTCTTAACCGCCGAAGCTCTCAGGCTGCCAACGGCAGCGCTTCCGGTCACTCTTTATCTCAATAGCGAAAAATCGACGGTGCGAATCCTTAGAGAATGCCTATTAGTGATGAACTGGCTTACAAAAATCAAATTGAGGCAGATCCAAGGCAAATACGGCAAAAACACGAGAGCCCCGGTGCTCCAACGGTACCAAAAGGCGCCAGTGCCGACGCGGTTGTTTCTGGCGGCTCGATGGTGGCTAACCCCGTATTCACGTATGTCGGCTTACCTGCCGATTGAAGGGAGAATTTTAGATCTCGGATGCGGACATGGACTTTTTGCCATTGCGGCTGCGATGCAGTCCACCCAACGAGAAATTCTGGCTTTGGACCATGATGGAGAGCGAATTCAGGCAGCTTCTGAGGCTACCCGAGATCTGCATCAAATCCGATGGTCCCAGGGAGATCTCATCACGTTACCCACCGATACGCCGCCGTTTGGCGGCATCGCCATGATTGATGTGCTTCACTATTTTAATCCAGACCATCAAATCTCACTCCTTAGGTCTGCCTACCACCGCCTTAATCCAGGAGGAGTACTTTTGATCCGCGAGGTCAACCCCCAAGGGGGTTGGGTCTCCCAATGGAATCGTTGGTACGAAAAAATCGCCACTGGTATTGGTTTTACCCAATCGAAGCACGAAGCCCTCACCTTCAGATCAAAACAAGATTGGGAGACTGCCCTGAGATCGATTGGATTCCAGGTCTCGTCTGAGCCTTGTAGCAGCGTGCTTTTTGCAGATATCCTTTACGTTTGTCGGAAACCCGCCTATGAATCCCAAAATGCAAACCTCTGATTCTCGTCATCAGCGCACACTTTCTGCGGCGTCCGTAGTGAGACCCTTGGCTTTTCCGTTTTCAAAGGAAATTGCGCCGTGGATCAAGCGATTCACTTTTGCCTTATTAACGATCCTCTTTCCACTTTATGCCTATAAGGTTCACCTCAAGCAGGACTACACAGACTTTAGCGTTTACCATCTCGCGGCCAAACGCTCGCAATCGCTTGCTTGGGACCAAGTCTATAACCTCCTCGATGGGGCGTCACCGTTTCGCTATGCACCGCCTTGGCTCGTTTTTTTTAGACCCTTCGCAGCACTCACGCTCCCCCAGGCCCAGCTCCTTTGGTATTTTTTCCAATTTGGATTTTTCAGCTTGGGTTTTTACTGGATCTACCAAAGCCTCAGACTCGTTCTCGGAAAGTCGAACTCAGATCAAGCGCTCACCGTAACCTGCATCGGCATCCTCTTTATCCTCCGCTTTTGCCTAGACAGCTTCACGATCGGCCAAGTCTCTAGCCTGATGTTTTTTGGTTTTTCGCTTTCGACTTATTTTTGGATCAGGGGAAACGCTCTGTGGACCACGATTGGGCTATTCGGGCCAACTGCATTAAAAATAGGTCCCGGATTTCTCTTTGGAATTTTTTTATCAAGTCGCACCTCCCGCCAACAGCAAGCGTTTCGGACGTTGCTCGTTCTCCTCCTGATCTTTCTTCTTACACCCTCGGTGCTCCACCCCACTTGGGACGCGCTTCAGAGTTTATGGTCAAGTTGGGTAGTGATTGTACAGAACGACTCTGTCTATTTCGATTCCTCTCATTACGGCAGCCAATCCATTCACAGCTTCTTCCTACGCTCGATCAAACACGGCTGGCTCTCAGCTCCGACTGCGGAACGCCTCGAATTATTGACGAAGCTTTGGATCCTCTGTTCAGTGTTGCTCATCTGGAGTTTAAGACGGGCCAAAAGCTTCCTGGGACGTGGCTTATTCATTTCGCTCGGACTCTTCGTTTATATGGGGGTCATGCCTGAAACCTTCAAATATTCACTGACGCCGTTGATGATTCCTTTTGTGTTTTTATGCGTCTCACAGTCCAAACAGCCCTTATTTCTGCGATTTCTCAGGGTTTCGATGATGTTTGCTACACTCACCCTATCTCTCGCAGGAAAAGACATCGTCGGAAATGACCTGTTCTTCTCGCTACAAAACCGATCGGTACCTCTCTTCGCTGTCTTCCTCCTTGGAATCTGCACGGCCTATTTGGCCTGGGAGGAATCTTCGCCATCCCCTCTTGCCAAAAAGTTAGGCCCCGTTCTTTGGCGTTCGGAGACTGAGTTCCCCCTTTGGCCCGAACGCGATCCGATCCACCTCAAAGAAGAAGGAAGGAGAGAAGTATCCGTCCTGATTCCAATTGCACTGGGACCCGGCCATCTATTCAACCCCGACTCAGATCCGCAGGCACTCCAACAGTTCCTTCAAAACTGGAGAAGAACCTTACAGTCAGAGGTGACCAAACGGCCTTATGAAATTTTAATCATTTTCTGGGACGTCCGCGTCAGCCACAGCCACCCGATGATTCAGGCGACTCACGCTCTGATCTCTACCCTTTCTGAGGAACAGTCTGTGTCTGTGCCTGTGCCCATTCGTATGATTCTGACTCCCTGGGTCACGGGCCAAAGCTCTGCGATTCGAGCCGGATTTTTAGAAAGTCGAGGCGATCGCCTGATCGTAGCGAATTTCGAACAGCCCATTAATGCAGACTTTTTGCCTCATTGGCTACAGGCCGTGCACACTTCATTTGACCAGGGCAAGGACCTGATCCGTGGAAATCGGCGCCTGTTAGAGGGCCACTTTAAAATTCCAGTCCGATTTTTGGCAATGGTTTACAGGCGGCATCAACTCGGACTTGCGCTGAATGCAGGCCTGCGGCTTCTGCTCGGTCTAAAAAGTCAGGATACCGCTTCGCCCTATATCGCCTTCACGCGAAGACTCGGAGCAGAGGCCTTTGCGGCACAGCATTGTCGAGGCGCACTCTTCAACGTCGAACTCAGTCTGATTTGCAAAAACTTCAATTACCAAGAACACGACCTTCCCATTTCAGTCCAGCTCAAGACCGAAAAATCACTTTCGCGTGTATTTTGGGAAAGCATCGAAATCATTTTCGACCTGAGCAAAATCGTATGGCGCTCTAGAAATGGCTCTTATCAACCCACTCCGGAGCTCAAATCCGTGACAGCTGACGACTGGGGGCTGTCACCCGGAGTCAATGACGGAATATTAAAGCTCGCCCGCATCGGTGTGGTGCGTCGCGTTTCGATCCTAGCAAACGGTGCCTTTGTGGGAAGGGGCATCGATGAATTAAAAGCGATTCCTGGCATCGAACTCGGCTTACACTTCAATCTCACCTACGGCCGAGCCCTCCACGACGGCTCGCCGCTCATCTCCTCTCCAGCAAGATTTCTCATCTCCTGGCTGCATCCCAAGTCCAATCCCATAGGCACATCAGGAGAAACCAAGCGGGTTTGGGTCGAAGCTGAATTCAGATCGCAACTCAAGCGCCTACAAGAACTGCATGTCCCCCTTCACTACCTGGATGGGCACCACCACATTCACCTAGTCCCAGGCCTGATCCAGGCGATTGCACAACCTGCGCGAGAAGCCGGTATTCGTCAGATTCGTATCCCGTGGGACACGTCCCTCTGGCGAACTCCGCAATTCCCCCTCCTGATTCTCTCTGCTTTGGCCCGGCGACCCTTCGCTCGCGCTGGATTTGAGAGCCTCCCCTGTTATTACCCCTCACCTCAACTCATTCGAAACCATGCCCAGTTCCGCCGTGCTTTAGGAGTCCGTCTCAAGACACATGCGGAATCAGAGATCATCGTTCACCCCGCTGATGAAAACGATTTGGAAAGCCTAGAATTTCCGGATAGCTATCAGGTCGGACGCGTTTCAGAATTTCTCTCGCTTCGCATGCTTCGCGCCCAGAAGGTCTGTCAAACTCCCCTAGCGGGAGAGTTGAATGTTTAAAAAATTCCGGAATTCGTGGACTCCCTTTCTCATTCTTGCGGGGACCGCAGGCCTACTGCTTCGCGTCCTCTTCGTCGAAGACATGGAATACAAAGAGGACGAAGAATACAACTTCATTCAAACTCAAATGATTGGTGTCACCCACCCTTGGCCCTGGCACGGGATGAACTCGGGGGTGTATCTCGCTAATCCAGGAATGAGCATTTGGGTATTTGCGATCCTCGCCAAACTCTTTCGAATTCATGAGCCCACAGCTTTGGCTCATGCTGTCCAAGGAGTAGCTTGGCTAGGGATTTGCCTGATTATTCCCTTCGCCTACCGCTGGATCCAAGACCGTCAAGAACGACAACTCTGGCTTTGGGCCTACGCGCTTGCTATGGTCAATCCATTCCTCATCTTATATCAGCGCAAACTCTGGCCCGAGCCGTTTTTACCTTTTTTTGTGATGCTCACGTGGATGGCTTGGTGGAAGCGCTCGAAATTCTGGCCGGCCTTTGCCTGGGGCCTGCTTGGGGCATGCCTGGGTCAAATTCATATGAGCGGATTTTTCCTAGCTTTTGCAGTATTTATTTGGACACTCCTTTGGCGACGGCAACATACCCACTGGCGGGGTTGGTGGGTCGGTTCTACGATCGGAGCATTGCCTCTGATCCCCTGGGCTCTTGAGGTGTTGCAAACACCGATCCACGAGACCATTAGCGTCGGCCTTCGGGAAATCATCCAATTGAAATTTTGGGTCTTTTGGCTCACCAATCCGACAGGACTTCATCTCGGTAACCCACTCGGTATTCTCAGAGGCCCCTCCCAGTGGGACCAACTCTCCGATTTTATTCGATACCCCTTGATTGGTACTTTTCCGACCTATCTCACCGGCATGACCCATCTCCTGGTTGCGGCATGTTGCCTCTGGGTTTTTGCACGGGGACTAAAAACTGCTGTTGGACACCTGAAGCACCCTCAGGAAATCCTCATTGGACGCTCCTCATCAACCCTGTTCTTGCAAAATGCAGCTTTTATCCTTTGCGGAGCTCTCATGACGCTCACGGGGGTCACCTTAAAGAGATATTACCTGAACACAACTTTTCCATTCGAGTTTATTCTATTCGCAAGAATGGCAAATCCAAAAACAAAGTCTGGAAATAATATTCTTATTATTTTATGGCTAGCCCAGCTTTTTATTTCCGCCAACTTTGTTGCTTATATTCACAAGAATCAAGGATCCATTACCGGCGATTACGGGCAATCTTACCGCGCTCTTCCTAAACACTAACCCTTCGACGCTAAACTCCTCTTGACGCTCGCTAGACTTCAATGGGAAGGTATCCGCAGGGGGATGTGATGCAAATTCAACAACTCAGGTTCTCAAAAAGTCGGGCAGCTATTTTATCTCAACTCGCTCCCGTTTATGTAACATTCTGGCACCCACGCTTCGGGGCCCTATTGCTTTTCATTTTAACTTTCATATTAACTTCTGTGGCTACACCTGCGCTAGCTACTCAGCACCCTCACAAACCCCACTTAGTTTCAGGTTATCACGCCCCGAATCATACAATCTACAAACAGAAGTACCAAGAAATTCTTACCAAGCTGGCGCGTGCTACTCATAAACCCGAGGCAGAAATTCACTTTGATCTTTTG
>CAINWE010000012.1 GCA_903854365.1 Oligoflexia bacterium | reverse complement strand
GCATTCTTCTTCGCTCTCCTCAGCCTGAATCTTCGCAAATTTGAACATGCCGTCAAGAATGCTTAAGTCACCTGCTCTATGGTCTGCGTTTTTTTTAAAATTAAGGTGGTAAATTGAATTAGCAAGAATCATTCCAGCGTGAATCGAACATGTCGTTGAGTCCCCCTGGTTTGGCTGGTATGAAGGTAATAAGTCTGGATTAACCTCAGCAATAAGAGAAGTTATCGGTTTTGTTCCATTTGGACAGGATCTTATTTTTTCGTAGAAACTTGCTGAGAAAGAATTTTGAGAAAATAGAATCAACCAAGCAGACACCGTTAGCCACTTCCCCGAAGTTGTCATTAAACTCGTTTAGAAGAGTGATTTGTTTATTGCAAATAAAATAATGAAATTTAGAAATATTATTAAAATGTTATTTTTTAATTAGGCTTTTTTTTGAATTAGTTTTAAAAGTATTTTTTAAATGGAAGTGTGCGAGTAAGTTCAGTGGCGCATTGTTCTGTGCGAAAAGCGAAGTATCTTTTACTTTTGGGCCCTTTGCTCATGTCTTCGAGGACGAAATTGTGTCCGTTCTGAAGCTCATAATTCCAACTGGGTGTCCCGTGGCACTCATGGGTAGTCCAGAGAGTGTTTGGAGAGGTGTTCTGTTTTAGTGCGGCATGGATCGGAGAGTTCGGTCCCGTTGGGTTGATTTTGAGAGTGTCGGAGCAGTCTTGGCAGTTGGTGCTGTAGTGAATCGGCGTGCCCTCAAAGTCGAGAAAGCCTACGAAATGATTGAGCTGACAATTTTTGTTGAAATGATTCTCTCCCTCAGGCTGATGCGTCTTCTGAGAGCTTGAGCTGTTCACATGGGCTGAACATTCGATTGGCTCCCTGTTTTGATCGGAAAAAAGTAGGGTAGATGAATCCTTGGACTCGGTGACTAAAGGTTTCCAGCAAACGTTTGCTTGCGATTCGAAGATGAGTGCCACTAAGTGGCAAGGTTGGCGTGAGCTTTTTTCGCAGTCGGGCTTGGAGATGTAAAGGTCAGGGGGCGAGCAGGGCGTTTTCTCCGGGGGGGCGCTGAGGTGAACGATGCTTGAAACCACGCGATTGATTTGCGACCGCTTCATTTGGGAATCGGTCTCGAGCTCCATGTAAAACTCTAGGGATAATCGGCTGATTTCTGACTCAATGGAATCGGATGAGTTTGCGTATCTCTCGGCTTGGTCCACGAGGAGTTGGTTGATTTTTCCAGATTGAGAAATGAGTCCGATGAGGTGAGCGATTCTGGTCAAGCGCAAGCGCTCCCTGTTTTGACTAGAACTCAGGGTCTGAAAGAGGAAGTCGACTCGAGTGATCAGGTCAGCGTGTCGAGAAGAGTTAATTTTGGAAATATAGCTGCTCAATCGGGTAGAGCCCACGGGAAAAGATTTCGTGTCGGATAGCGAAATATCGAAAAGGTAAGCGGGTTGTAGCGAGCTTGGATTTCGAGAGGGATACCACTGGGATTCTAAGACTACCGACGCGTCAAAGGGTGTTAGGAGGAGAATTCCTAGGGGAAAGCCGATTTGTCTAAGTTTTTTGGTAATCTCTTTTTTCATGTGCTCGAGTCCCCCATCACGGGGTGATGCTAGGCCCTGTAGGGATTTCGGTAGGATTTGAGCGAAACTTAACTTTTTGAGGGAGGGAGGGGCACCGTCAATTTCTCTACTCAGGGTTCGTTCAAATGTTCCGATAGACAAGAATATGACGGTGTTTGTGGTGCTCATCGGGAGCGAAATATGAGGTTAGCGTCGAAGTCTTGGAAGCGTGGCTTCTTGGGCTTAGTTTGGATGATTTCCTCAATTGCGATTGCACAGGGTAGGCAAGCTGAATTTGTCGTTTACGAGGTGCATCAGAGTTTGAGCTTAGGTGGAACTAATGAGCGTCCTCCTAAGGAGTATTATGTCAACCTCGGGAGCGAGAGTGGTGTCCGTGCGGGTGATATTTTACAAGTTTCTCGTCGTGCCTCGACCTATGATTTGTTGAGTCAGCAGTTCTATCGAGATGTCGTGTTTCCGATCGCTCGGATGAGGGTGATTCATGCTGATCTGGGCGCGTCGATTTGTCGCCTGGAGAAGTTCCTTCCAGCTGAGTCGACGCCGACCGTATCCCCGAAAGCGATTTTTGTAGGGGACTTAGTACAGCCAGTGCGCTGATTCACAAACCAGACTGAAGGTCCGCATTTCATGCGGGTGAGTCCTGTTGCGATCGGCATTTTTGGCATCCATTTCGCTGATGAGACCTCCCTGAGGAGAATCACGAATCATGCGAGACTTAAATCAGGTGACTTTGATGGGTCGGTTAGGTGCCGATCCGATTTTGCGTCAGACTAAGCTGGGAAGCTCGGTTGCTAATTTTTCTTTGGCGACCTCGCGACGGTTTCCCAAGAGGACTCTCGAGAGTCATTCAGGATGGGAGGGAGATTCAAAAATTCAGGTTGAATACATTGAAGAGACCGAGTGGCATAAGGTTGTAGTTTGGGGAAAGCAGGGAGAGCGGTGTTTTCAATATTTGAAAAAG
>CAINWE010000011.1 GCA_903854365.1 Oligoflexia bacterium | reverse complement strand
CGACGATCAAGAGCACGGAACTCATACTGCGGGGACGATCGGAGCAGTGGGTGGGAATGGCCTTGGAGTTTCTGGTGTGAGTCAGCAGGTCTCGTTGATGGCGCTCAAGTTCATTTCTAAAGATGGGAGTGGGACTACTTCGGATGCGATTCGAGCCATTGATTACGCGATTGCCCACGGCGCTCGCGTTTTGAGCAATAGTTGGGGGGGGCAGGGTGATCCTGATAATAAGGCCCTGTCTGAAGCAATTGATCGCGCAAGGGTTAAAGGGGTCTTGTTTGTTGCTGCGGCAGGAAATAGCTCAGCAAACAATGATGATCCCGAATCGGCTTCATATCCCGCTGCGTTCGATAACGATAATTTAATATCTGTAGCAGCAACGAACGAGAGAGACGAATTAGCCTATTTCTCTAATTACGGTAAGAAGACCACGCATTTGGCTGCGCCTGGCGACAAGATTTATAGCACTGTTCCAGGTAATCAATATAAAAGTATGTCAGGTACATCCATGGCGTGCCCTCATGTAGCCGGTGCTGCGGCTTTGGTTTGGTCCAAACATCCTGATTGGGATTATAAAAAGGTCAAGGCGGCAATTTTGAATTCAGTCGACCTTCTGCCATCGCTATCGGACAGAGTCAGTTCTGGAGGGCGGTTGAATGTCTTGAAAGCCCTCAATTATTCAGGGTCCTCTGAGCACTCAGGGGTGACCCACTGATGAGTGTAACCAAGAAAGTGGGGTGTCTTCTGGCAGGAAAAAGCCCAGAGGGCACCCCATTTGAAGGAGCTGATTTAAGGAGAAGTTAAATTAAAAATCTCCGTCGATCCACAGAGCGGTTGCCCTGACTGGCCTTTGTGACTGTCAGGATTTCACGTCGTTCCTGATCTTCCTTGCAGGCTACACAGAGGGTGGCTGTGGGACGCGCCTCGAGTCGCTTGAGTTCGATGTCCTCGTCGCATTCCTCACAGAGTCCGAAGGTTCCTTCCTCGATTCTGCGGAGGGCCTCGTCAATTTTTTGCATATGGGCAGCTTCTCTATTTTTGAGTTGCATGCGAATGGTTTGCTCGATGTCTGCGCGAGCTTGATCTACTTCGTCGTAACGATCTTCTGGACAAATGCGAAAGTCATCACAAATAATGCTGCTGTGATTTCCCTGAATTGTGTTGCGTTGAACCTCAAAAAGTTTTTTGAATTTCTTGAGAGTTTCTTTTTTCATTTTTGCTCTTCCCCCTTCAGTTCGCGTATCACAAGTTGGCTGACCGATTGCAAAGTTTCCATAACTCCTTGCCCGCGGTTGGCTATTGCCTCAAAATAAGGCCGATGCATTGGATTAAATGTAGCTTCGAGTTCCTGAACTGTGACGGTTGCCGGCAAGTCCCTCTTGTTGTATTGGAATACGACTGGGAGCTTGTGGATGTCATAGCCTTGCCTTTCCAAGCTTTTTTCAAGTGATTCAAAACTCTCTATATTTGCCTCCATTCTTTCTGTTTGACTGTCAGCGACGAATACAATTCCGTCCACTCCCCTAAGAATAAACTGGCGCGACACTTCATAAAATGTTTGGCCTGGAATCGTGTATAGATGAAATCTTGTTTTAAAGCCACGTACTTCTCCGATAGCAAGTGGGAGAAAATCAAAAAATAAGGTGCGCTCATTTTCAGTACTCAGAGTGACGAGCTTTCCTCGTTCAGTTTGTTGGGTTTGCTCGTAAATGTATTGAATGTTTGTTGTTTTTCCGCATAATCCTGGCCCGAAGTAGATAATTTTGCAGTTGATCTCTTTAGTCGTGTAGTTGATGAAGCTCACTTAAGTCATCTCCATGCGATTTTCTAAAGCTTTACCAATTGTTTGTTTGTCCGAATATTCTAAAAGACCGCCGACGGGTATACCGTGAGCAAGTTGGGTTACCTTAATTCCAAGTGGCTTAATTATTCTAGCAATGTACAGGGCGGTTGCTTCCCCTTCGATGCTTGGATTCGTTGCTAATATGACTTCCAGGATTGTGCCCGAGCTTTGTCGAATGCGGGATAAAAGTTCCTTAATTTTCAAGTCTTCAGGGCCAATGCCTTCGAGTGGAGAGAGGACCCCGTGGAGAACGTGGTAGTAGCCACGGAAGTTGCCCGAATTTTCGATCGATAAAACGTCCGTTGGGCGTTCTACGATACAAATCGCAGTGGCATTGCGGTCTGGGCCAGAGCAAATTCTACAGGGACTAACGTCGGTAAAGATCAGACAATTGTGACAGAGTCCGGTTTTTTGTTTTGCGCTCAGAATGGCTTCGGCGAGCGCTTTTGCGTATTCTTCGTTTTGTCTGAGTATGAAGTGGGAGAGTCTGGCTGCAGTTTTTTCTCCAATGCCAGGGAGTTTTGAAAGCTCAAAAATTAATTTTGAAACTGAATCATGGTGCGCGCTCTGCATGGATCCTCTCTGCGATTTGGATGGGTCCGAGCTCCCCTCCAAACAGTGCTTTAGCTTCTGTGATAATCGGATGATTTGCGGCTTGATCTCGAATCATTTCCCTTCGTTCCTGCAGCTCTCTTTCTCTTCGTGCTACAACACTTTCTCCGCTGGTGCGGCATTCAATTTGAAGTCGTGTCGGGAAGTTCAAATACTCGTGAGATAGCGTGCCGAGCTGTTCCTGATAAATCCGGGATTGAAGTTGCTCTTTAAAGTAGACTTCTTCTGGAGAGAAATAGACTGTTAAGGTGGCGTTACTACTGGTGCCTTGCAATTGAGGAAAGACGTTTCCTGAAGCATGTTCGAGAATCGATGCTAAAAGTGGTCGTGATTTTCTAATATGTTCGATTAAGCCCTCCCAAGATTTCTCGTGTGCCTTCTTTTGGTTTTGTGGGAGTGGGCTGCTGACGTTCGGAGTAGGGATGGGGGCAGCCGGCGGTAGAACCGGAGTGACGGGGGGTTTCTTCAGTGCGGTCACAGAATGTGTACTGGGGATCTCGGAAGTCTTGTTGTCGACAGAAAAGAGTGCCTCAGCAGTGGAGCATTTGATGATCAAGATATTCAGGACAATTTTAGGTTGCGGAGATCGAGCCAATGCTTCTAGACCGTGATGAAATACCTGAAAAAAAAGTTCAATTTCTGCAGTAGTGCGGAGTTCTGCTAAAACTTTTAGTTCTTTGATTTCTTCCTCTGAAAGCTCAGCTGCATTCGGATTGAGAGAGTTCACTTGAATGAGAAGAATGTAGTATAAAAATTCGATTAATCCGCGTGTTAACAGTCTTAGGTCGTGCCCATGTTCGTGAGCTGTGTCGACGTACGAAATCGCCTGAGCAGGATTTTTTTTAAAAATACCAAAAAGAATTTGAATTAACGTTTGGCCTTCGATGAGACCGATGCTTTCTCGAGTAGATTGGAGAGTGATGGGGCCGCTCGAGAAAGCGATAATTTGGTCTAATAAAGAGAGAGCATCTCGCATGCTGCCCTCTGCTGCTCTGCCAATGAGGGTGAGTGCCGCAGGATCGATAGAAATATGTTCTGCTTCTGCGATTTCTGAGAGTCGGGCTTGGATTTGGCTTACCGTGACGCGGCGGTAATCGAAGCGCTGGCAGCGAGAGAGTACTGTTGCGGGGATTTTGTGGGGCTCTGTGGTTGCAAGGATAAAGATGACATGAGCGGGGGGTTCTTCTAGTGTTTTTAAAAGAGCGTTGAAGGCTGCTGTCGTGAGCATATGCACTTCGTCAATGATGTAGATTTTTTTAGAGCCTTGTGAAGGCATATACTTTGCGTGGTCTCTAATTTCTCGGACCGCCTCGACGCCGTTATTGGATGCGCCGTCGATCTCGATGACATCTACGCTACTGCTGTTTGAAATCTCCCGGCAACTCGAGCATTGGTCGCAGGAGTGGAGAAGGCTCTCCGAGTGTGGTGATTCACAGCGGATTACTTTTGCAAAGATTCTAGCGATGGAGGTTTTTCCAATGCCGCGAGATCCGCTAAAAAGATAAGCATGGTGGAGTCGGTTGGAGCGAATCGCGTTATTTAGGGTGCGAACAATATGGATTTGTCCTACGATGTCTTTGAACTGTGCAGGTCTCCATTTTCTTGCCAACACGACATACGAGTCTGAGTGCACTTCTTAAGTCTCCTAAAAATAACGATATTGATCGTCGGCACATTATCTTGCCTGAATTCTATAAACAAGCGGAAATAAAGGATTTATTGAATGCCTGTCGCAGGTTGATTTCCTAGCTTGATCTCGCTTTTCTGGGCCCGCAATAGAAGCTGTTCATTCAGGTGGGAGGTTGCTTGGTCCATCGCATCGAGGTGATGCACCCAGAAAGTAATCTCGATCGATTGGAGGTCATCCCTCAATTGAGACAATCGAATCGACCGAGGATGTTTTGAAGATACTTCAGGGATTTGATTAAGAATTTCTATCGTTATGGTGCTGATTTTTGAAAAGGACTCAGAAAGCGGTGCCTGAATACGAACCTTACAAGCCTTCTCAGGAGTGGTCATAGAAAAGTTGAGAATTTTAGTATTCACTAAGTCGCCGTTTGGTACGATCAGGGTGTTGCCGTCGGGGAGTTGGAGTTGTGTGCTGCGCAGGCCGATGACTTTTACTTTGCCTGGGGTGTCTCCGAGTTGAATGTTGTCTCCGGGACGTAGGTTGCGATCAATCATAATAATAAACCCAGAAATCATATTAGATAACGTATCCTTAGCGGCGAGGCCCACTGCTAAGGAGCTGACCCCCAGGGCGGTAACCAGGGACATAGCGTCATAGTTGAAATGGTGGAGGATAATAATTCCTGCCCAGGCAAAAACAAAAACCTTGATGAGATTCTTGATGAGGGGTAAAAATCCTTCGCGCATGGGATCAGAGGTTGCTACCTGACTTAAGCTCCATTCAATACTTGTTTGGGCCGATTGTTCAATCAGATGCATCAATACCAACACGGTGGAGACGTAGACGGCTCCTTCGAGCCACTGCTTCACCGGCTGATGAATCGGAGCAGTGTCGAAAAAAATTTTTAGACCGAAAATATAAGGTAGGTTTTCTATTGAGGGAGAGAGTTGCTTAAGGAGTTTCCATTCCCTTTGTTCGTAAATCCTTGTTAAAATTGACTTTAATGCCCGTGCGATTAGAAATGTGGCTAACATGAAAGACAGGGCCAGCAACCATTCTTTGGAATTTGAGCTGAGTATGCGATGTAATTCTTCCATGCGTTTCTCCAGGACGTGTATAAACGGATTGAATTTCTTTCCGGTGAATGACAGAGTCGTCAGTCGTGTGGGATCATAAGGAAAATT
>CAINWE010000010.1 GCA_903854365.1 Oligoflexia bacterium | reverse complement strand
GTTCTAAAAGATGTTTCGAAATGGTACCATGGTCAATCTCGAATTTTCGAGCATGTCAGCTTTGAAATGAAAAAAGGCGATTTTTTGTACTTAGTGGGTGGTACTGGCGCTGGCAAATCTTCCCTTTTGCGAATGATTGCGACCGAGGAGGCCCCTACAAGCGGAAGTATTTCGCTTTTTGGATACCCGTTGACTTCGGTCTCTGAGACGACTCTTCGAGCGATTCGTCAATCAATTGGCTATGTGCCTCAGAGCATTCGACTGATTCCAGATTTGACGGTTTTTGAGAATGTCGCTTTGTCTCTCTCCCTCGCCGGCGAGCGGGTTCTGTCGGCTCAAGCGAAAGCAAAAATTAGTGATTTGCTCAATCGTTTAGGACTCGATGCAAAACGGGGAAAATTAGCAGCGACTCTTTCGGGGGGGGAGGCTCAGAGAGTAGCTGTCGCCCGCGCTCTCGTCCGTTCTCCCGAGTTAATTATTGCTGACGAGCCGACGGGATCCCAAGATCGCGACTACACGTGGTCCTTGATGGACCTCTTCTTAAAAGCCAACGGAACTGGTGCTGCGGTGATTCTCGCGACTCATGATCGCGAAATCGTTCGAAGAGTAAGAAAAAAATGTGCCATTCTTAAAAAGGGTCACGTCGCCCTCGAGGAGGCGGCATGTATCTATTGAAGCTTTCGTTGCGCCCTTGGCGCATGGCTCTCTGGAGTCAGGTGATATCTGCTTTGGCCGTGGGTTTTTTGTTGATGTTGATCGGATTTCTGTTTTGGATGCAAGATGGTTTGAAGTCGGTTGTAGTTCGTCTCAAGGGAGAGCAGGTGATCACCGCCTACTTACAGCCTTCACTCGAGGCGCAAGCCGAGGGTCGCCTGCTGGAGCAGGTTCGAGAAGTGGTCGGAGGCGATTCGAGCTCGATTCGTTTGGTGAATCACTCTGAATTTTTGGGGGGGTTACGTGACTCTTACCCCGAGTTGGTGAGAGATCTCGAGGATCTGGGACAGCAAATGACCCAAATTGTGCCGCGCTATGTGTCGATCGTCGGGGTATTTCCGGATACGCTCCTCGAGTCGATCAAGAAAGTCCCGGGCATTGAATCTGCCGAGGCCTCGGGGGATCGCTTCAGGTCAGTGGTGGGCGCGTTTTCTGTTTTGCGCTGGGTGGCGAGGGTGGTGATGGTGGGCGTTGCTTTTTCGTTATTCACCGGGTTGATTCTCTTAGCACGTATGAATGGTTATCTTCAGAGGGACGCCATCGGAATTTTGCGCATGTGGGGAGCGACGTCGCTGTCGATTCTCGCTCCCGGGTTAATCTCTGGGGTGATGGTAGGTGTTTGCGGCGGGCTTTTAGCGGCGTTAGGTTGGGTTTCGTTTGGCGTAGGAATGGGCAAGCAGATTCGGTCTCTCTCTCCTCTTTTGAGTGGATTGCCACCGTTTGCTCCTCAAGTCTCCTGGATGCTTTTTTTGGTGGGCGCGGCCTTGGGGCTTGTTGCCGGCTTTTTGGGGAGTTTGTCGAGTTTTCAGGTTCAGCGTGAAGAAGGAACTCTGGGGTGACTCAGTCTATTATTTTTAGCCTCCTTTTAATACTGATGATCGGAGTGCCTTCTGCGGCGGCAGCGACCGAGGCTCAGTCTGTTGCGAGCTCGACTCATCTCGCAGATCAGTTGACTCAAATTCGGAAAAAAATTGATGTCATTGAAAAAGAGTGGTTGGGTCGTTTGAAGACTCATAGAAACGCCAAGGTGGAGGTCAAGACCGCTCGGCAGTTGATGATCCTCCAGCGTCGGCAAAAAGCGCTCGTTGCTCAGAGGATTCAAGAATTGGAAACGACTTTGTCTGATTTGAACGGACGCAAAGCCCAGGTCGGAGAGAAAGTCCTTGCCCATCAGTCTAAAGTCATGAAGCTCATGAAGGCATTAGATTATTCTCATCGGCAGCTGAGCTTGGCTGCTTCAGTTTCGGGGAGGGACGGAGGCGGTTCAGTTTCTGCCTGGGAACGAGAGGAGGCCCCACGGAGAAGAGTCATGGCTCACCTGGTGGATCACGGCCTGAAAGAAATTGAGGCGCTCCGGATTGATCTCAGTGATTTGCAGGAGTTGGAGGGCAGAATTCTTGAAGAAAAACAGCAAATCGTCTACCTCGCCCAGGACATTCAGGAGCAGGAGAGTGTCCTCGCGCTGAATCAAAAACTTCAAGAAGAAGTGGTAAAAAATGAAAAGGTTCAAAGCTTGGGCCAGTTTGAAAACTATCGCAAGCTGAAGAGCTCTGAAACTCAGGTGGAGCATTTGATATCTGAGTTTACGGCTCGAGCTGAATTAGAAAATACAGTAGAAAACGAAAAGCGGATTGCCAAGGTCATGAACGACGGGGATTTTTCAAAGTTAATGGGTAAGCTCCCGCTTCCTTTGGTGGGGGGTAGGGTGGTTTCAGTCTTCGGTCGGGGGTATGATCAACTCACAGGATTGCAGATTTTTAAAAAAGGGGTGGAAATTTCCGGTCATAAAAGTCAACCTGTCCTGGCTGTCTCGGCCGGGAGAGTGGCTTTTTCTGGGGAGCTGCCTAATTACGGGCGGGTGATGATCGTTGATCAGGGAAGTCATTTCTATACGCTTTATGGTCATTTGGGCTCCACTTTAAAGAGCCCAAAGGATTGGGTGAAAGCGGGAGACTCAATTGGACTGACGGATCCCAAGGGGCTCCCGATTTATTTTGAAATTCGGTCGAGAAACGTGGCAGTGAACCCATTGCAGTGGGTAGCGAATTAGTTTAGCTTGGGGAAATCTATGGTCCAAATCGTAAAAAAAGTGTCGATCTTTGGTTTCGTTCTCGTGGTGGCTGGTCTTGGAGTGGGGATTGGTCAAAATCTTTCTCGCTCCCCGGGGGATTCGGATTTAACTCGGATTTCTTCTGCATTGGCTTCTTCTGGAGCGAGTGACCAAGATCGATATGAAAGTTTGGAGCTTTTTAGCCGAGTCCTTCAGTTTGTCAAAGCGAACTACGTCGATGAGGTGAAAAATAAGCAGCTGATTGAAGGGGCTATTAAGGGGATGTTGGAAACCCTAGATCCTCACTCTAATTTTCTGCCTGCTGACTTGTACAAAGATATGCAGACGGACACGAGTGGGAAGTTCGGCGGCGTGGGCATTGAAATTGGAATGAAAGATAATATTTTGACTGTTCTCGCTCCAGTTGAAGATACCCCTGCTTGGAAGGCAGGTCTTAAGCCGATGGATCGCATTGTTAAGATTAACGCGGAGTCTACCAAGGGGATGAACCTGATGGAAGCCGTGAATAAAATGCGGGGCAAGCCCAGAACGGAAGTGACCCTCTCCATTTATCGCGAAGGATTTGAGAAAATCAGGGACATTAAGATTACGCGGGAAATTATCAAAATTCAGTCCGTGAAGCATGAGGTCTTGGAGCCTCAGTACGGGTACGTGCGCCTGACGACGTTTAATGAAAGTGCAGCGAATGACGTCAAAAAAGCGATCGATGAAATGAGTAAGAAGGCAAAACTCAGGGGTCTGGTTTTTGACTTGAGAACCAATCCGGGGGGGCTTTTGGACCAGGCTGTAGCCGTGACCTCGCTTTTTGTTGATGATGGGGTCGTAGTCTCTACGATTGGTCGCAACAAAGATCAAAAAGACGTCAAATATGCACTGAAAGGCAAAGCTTATAAGGATTTTCCTGTGGCGATTTTAGTGAATTCGAGTACCGCTTCTGCAGCCGAAATTGTGGCCGGCGCGCTACAGGATCAGCATCGAGCGATTATCATGGGTCAGCCCACCTTCGGAAAGGGCTCCGTTCAAACGGTCGTGCCGTTGCCTCCGGATATGGGACTCAAATTGACGATCGCGCGTTATTACACTCCGAGTGGCAGGAGTATTCAGG
>CAINWE010000009.1 GCA_903854365.1 Oligoflexia bacterium | reverse complement strand
TTAATACTCAACGATCGCTTCACAAAACTTTCACAAAGGTCGCCAACCTGTGCCGCCGAGCCAACCACAAGCGCCAGCGTTAAAGCACTTAAAACCGATAGGCTAGGAAAAAATGCAATTTTGAAAACTAAGACTGCAACTAATCCGGCAATCAAACCACCCAAAGCGCCCTCTTGCGTCTTCTTTGGACTAATGTGCGGATAAAGCCTGTTCTTTCCAAAACGCATCCCAGCAAAATACGCCCCGGTGTCGCCAGCCCAGTTAATCAATAAAAAGACCAAGCTCCACTCTAAACCATGCGAGAATTCGTAAATTTTCCGAAAATAAAAGGGCAGAAAAACAAGATAGATTAACCCAAACAAAGAACAAGCAAGCTCCTGAAAGTGCTGGGTTAATGCCTCACCCTTATGCCTCTTCGCAGTCACCAAAAAATACCCGAAAAATAAAAGAAAGAACAATACCAAAAACTCAAACTCACTACGCGGGATGAGTAACTCTAAACACGCCGCTATCCATGCCGCTGCAAAAAGACCGTATTTTTTTTCCTGCTGATCCCGAAGTCTCAGAGTCATCTGAGTATATTCGTGAATTAACCCCAACGACAAGCCCGTCACCAAAAAGAACACCATGACCCAGTTTCCTAAGATCAAAAGTGCCAGCAACAACGCAGCCCCAGCAGTACCGGTGAGAACCCTCTTTTGCAGTTCAGAAACCATAGCCCCATCCCTCCTGGAAGTTACTTAAGAAGCATATCCCCTGAAACCGCAGATGTAAATTCAGGACCTGCGCTCCCCACACCTCCGAAACGCCTTTCCCTTTTTGAATACTCCTCTACCGCCCGAGCCAAATCCTTGGCATCAAAATCTGGCCAGCAAGTCTCAATAAATACGCACTCTGCGTAGGCGGCTTGCCACAGCAAAAAATTACTCATGCGATGCTCCCCACTCGTACGAATGAAAAGATCCACTTCGGCCAAATCACCCAGCTCACTCGTCCAAAGGTACTTCTCTAGAAGGGCCTCGTTCATGTCTCGGGGACGATGAATTCCTCTCTCACAATCGAGAGCAAACAGTTGTGCGGCCCGGGCTAGTTCAAGACGAGACCCGTACGTAACTGCAAAAGTCAGCTGGAGACCCGAATTATTTTGCAAACGTTCTACGACTGATCTGAGGATGGCCTGAACATCGGCATCCAAACGCTCCACTTCCCCAATCACCCTGAGCCTCACATTTTGTCGATGAAGGTCATCAGCATCTCGCATCAGGTACTTCTTCAACAAACGCCAAAGAACCCGACGCTCGCTCTCGGGCCGACTCCAGTTCTCCGTCGAAAACGCGTATAAGGATAACGCCCTAACACCCATCTGATCTGCGGCTTTGACGATCGACCGAACTCGGGCAGAACCCCGAACATGGCCGAAAACGCGGGGATGGCCCCGCCTCTGAGCCCAACGGCCATTTCCATCCATTACAATGGCAATATGTTTGGGAATGTTTAGACTCACTTCAGTCTCTATCTCAAAGACTTAAATTGTCAAAATTTCTTTTTCCTTGGAGGCAATCACTTTATCTACCTCCACAGTCTTTTCGTCCGTTTTCTTTTGCACTTGCTCGAGTGCCTTCTTCACGTCGTCTTCCGAGAGAGATTTAGCTTTTTCTTGCTTTTTAAGTTCTTCGTTCGCATCCCGCCGATGGTTGCGAATCGCAATTTTCGCCTCTTCGCCCATTTTCTTAATCAACTTCACCATGTCTTTGCGGCGTTCTTCAGTCATGGCCGGCAGAGGAATTCGAATCACTTTACCGTCACTCTGAGGAGTCAAACCCAAATTAGCGGCTAAAATTGCCTTCTCAATCGCACCAATCATTCCCCCCTCCCAAGGAGAAATTTGAATCGTGCGAGCATCGGGAGTCGTTACATTGGCAACCTGATTCAGTGGCACATTAGACCCATAATAATTGACTTGAACAGGATCGACCAAAGCAGTCGAAGCCCTGCCCGTTCGCACTTTGGCTAACTCGCCTTTGAGCGACTGGATCCCCTTATCCATACTCTCGATCATTGAGTCCATAACTGCTTTTGACATGATGATTCCCTCTGAAAGACTCCCAGGCATCAGTATCTTTTATGATTTCGAAACTGACCTCAAGGAAAAAATAACTGAACCAGGGTCACCCCAAGCGCGCCTCACAGCAGCACCCTGAGTGACCCT
>CAINWE010000008.1 GCA_903854365.1 Oligoflexia bacterium | reverse complement strand
CCAAATGAAGAGAAGGGCAATGGCTCCCAAGATGCCGATCAATGTCAGGATAATCGCTGCTTTTTTGCCCGCAGACATCCCCTTAACGAAGTCGCCGATCTGGTTCCCAATTTTTTTTAGATATTCATCCACTCTCAACTCCGATACTTAGCTGATTAATTAAACTGGCATCCTCATAATTTCTTTATAGGCATCCAGAATCTTATTTCTGACCTGCATCATCATCTTCAAGGAGGTGTCAGCCCGCTCAATGGTGAGCATCGTCTCGTGAATATTCTTGCTACGCCCTGCTACGAGTTCTTTAATTGCCTCATCGGACTGATGCTGCTGTACATTCACCTGCTCCATAGAATCCCTCAGCATGTCTGTAAAAGTCTTACCGCCTTGGGAACTGGAATCCACATTAGCTTTTGTTCCGAGCTCTAGTTCAGCACTCTTGATGCTCGGCAATCCATTAATTGAGTTCATTAGTAATTATCTCCCGATTTCAAGCGCTTTTTGGGCCATCGACTTAGCGGCATTCATAGCAGTCACGTTGGCCTCGTAAGATCTCTGAGCGCTGATCATATTCGCCATTTCTTCAACTGTGTTGACATTTGGCATTGCAACATACCCGTCAGGGTTTGCATCCGGGTGGGTCGGATTGTAAACCATCCTTGCGGGCCGTTCATCTTCAGCGATATCGACTACCTGAACCCCTTGGACATCCTGATCGAGCCGATTTTGGAGAATCTCTCCAAAACTCTCTCGATCGGTTTGAGCCGCTAGTACGGGATCTTTTCGCCGATAAGGACCGCCATCTGCTCCTCGGGTAGTTTCTGCATTGGCAATGTTGCTCGAGATCGTATTCATTCTTTTGGTTTGCGCATCCAGACCGGATGCACTCACACGCATAGATGAAAATAAATCCATTACCTATTACCTCCGCCTTCAGCGATTGCATACTTCAGCATTCCCAATTTTCGCTTCAAAATTTCCGCGGACGCATCATAGAGAAGTTGATTTTGGGCCATCTTCACCATTTCGGCAGATCGATCTACCGTATTACCGTCCAAAGACTCGACTCCATTTGGATCATCATAGATCTCTGGCTCTACTGGGTCAGTAGGTCGCTTGACTCTATGTCCCTCGTGAGTTTCATTGGGTGAGACCTGTCGATCGGAACCGAGGATGTCTCGCAGGGCGGCCTCAAACTCTACCACTTTAGCTTTGTAGCCAGGCGTGTCAGCATTCGCAATATTCGAGCTGATTACATTCTGATTTACTTGTCTTAGATTGAGAGACGTATTGAGTGCACCCATGATAGGGTCAAAACCTATTTCCACTCGACTCCTCCATCCCGGCAGAATACCCATACTAGTATTTGAATCCGGACTTTAAATATAAGCATATCCTGAGTAGTTTTTATTTACCTATTTTTAATGTAAAAATATTTTTTGCCCATTGATAGGAAAAAAATGCCATGTCCTTCTATTCGTTTAAGTCTTAAAGGTGGATCCCGAGAACTTTGTATTCGGAGATTTTGTTTCTAAGAGTTCTGATCTAAATTCCCAAAGCCCTTGCTGTGTGCGTCCGGTTCCCTCGATGATACTCTAAGGCCTCGATGATGACGTTCCTCTCGATATCATTCAAAGTTCTGCCTGGGGCCCAGTTCCGCTCGCTATTTGAATCCTCTTGATCCATTGGCTTGAGCTCGCCTAGCGGGCGCTCAATATGGAGATCTTTCACCCCCAGCAGATGATCTTGACTTGTAATCACAGCGCGTTCGATCACATTTTCAAGCTCTCGCACATTTCCAGGCCATGAATGAGACTGAAGATATTGCGTTGACTCTGCTGTTAAGCCTGCGATGAGTTTTGAGTTTTTTCGGGCGTAGTGCGACACCAACTGATTGGAGATAATTTCAATATCACAGGCTCGCTCACGCAGCGGAGGCAGGGTTAAGTTAACGACGTTCAGCCTATAAAAGAGATCTTCCCGAAATGAACCCGCTTGTACGCACTG
>CAINWE010000007.1 GCA_903854365.1 Oligoflexia bacterium | reverse complement strand
GTCCTGGAGATCATCCCCGGTGATTTCCGACTTTGAAAAAAGTAAATAAGGAACTCGACCCAGATCAGCCTCAGTCCCTGCTACCTTATTTCTTTCAAAAGCAATCTCTTCGCCTGCCGGAATCTGCCCCTTGGCAAATTCGTTCAGTTGACGCACATACTCTGAAAACTTTTGTCCTTCTTTATAGGCAAACTGATTCTTCTTCTCGAGATCCGCGATCATTTGAGCGAGCTGGGCTGGAGCCAGGGTCTTATCATCGACCATTTTAAACTCGAGCTTAGCGGTTTGACCGATCAAACCCTTTGCTCGATCAATCTCGCCCACCCCGGGAAGTTCAACCACAATTCGGTCTGTCCCTTGACTCGAAATCGCAGGTTCAGACACACCAAACTCGTCAATGCGGTTACGTATCACCTCAATACTTTGATTGACGGTGCGGTCCCTCACTTCATTTCGATAATCATGAGAGAGACCCAACTCTAAGTGGCCGGCGCGCTCGCCAGCCAATCTCAAATTCCAAAATTCTTTTTTCAACAGCTGATAGAGCTCTTCACGCTTTGATGAATCAAAATCAAAAAGGATTAAAGGATCGTCAGCAGCCAACCCCTCTGTTTGAATTTTCGCATCTTTGACGGAGATTCCCTTATCTTTGAGGCGTTCTAGCCAATGGCTCGACTGCCGCTCGATCACATCGCGGTAGACTTTATTAAAATCTACGCCCAGCACCAGATAAAGCCCACCCTGAAGGTCCAAACCTAAATTGATCTTTTGCTTAAATGGAAACTTAGTTTTTTCTAAATCCAAGTTCGCCACCGTCGGATAAACGTAAATCACCGAGAGCACTACAAAAGCAACCAGAAGAAAAAACCTTCCCCACCACGAACGCGACATAGAATAATCCCTCATGAGAAGCTAGTTAACTGTTCTAAGGACTGCGCCGAACTAGGCTAAATCTTTAATGGAGCCCTTAACGACTTGGGAAACCTGACTTTTCAGCATTTTTACCCGCACATCTTGAGCAATTTCAACCGTAACGACCTTTTCAGTCAACCCAGTAATTTTGCCAAGCAAACCTGAAGCTGTCACAATCTCATCCCCTTGCTTGAGTGCAGCGATCATTTCTTGCTGTTCCTTCATCTTCTTCTGTTGGGGGCGCAGGACTAAGAAATACATCACCCCAAACATCAGCACAAAAGGAACCAAAGCCATCATGCCCCCGGGCTGTTGACCAACCGCTGGAGCCACAGGAGACACAGCCGTACCCGCGGGTACGACAACACCATCGGCCAAAGCAATACTCTCCAACATAACGAAGGAAATACTACTCAAAACTACCGCTGACAAAAACAATCGCACTTTAAGACAGATCTTCATAGGTCTACCGTCATCGCACATCATTCCCTCGTTTTCGATAGAAACTTTCGACCCACTCCTCAAATCGCTCGGATAAGATAGCCTCTCTCATCTCCGTCATCAGACGAATATAGTAGGTCAAATTGTGAATCGTATTGAGTCTTGCCGACAATAGCTCCCGACAAACAAATAAGTGTCGCAAATACCCTCGAGTGTATTGGGTACAAGTTTCACAAGAGCACTCTGGATCCAGAGGCTCCTTTGAGTCCGCATAGCGAGCGTTCTTAATATTCACCTTACCCTGGCTCGTGAAAAGTTGACCATTTCGAGCATTTCTAGTCGGCATGACGCAATCAAACAGATCGATCCCCGCCCGCACCCCCTCGACTAGATCCTCAGGACGCCCCACACCCATCAGATATCGAGGCTTATCCTGAGGTAAGAGCGGGGCTGTGAAGCGGGCCATGGCCTGCATCAAATCGGGCGACTCTCCAATGGAAAGTCCTCCGATCGCAAAGGCATCAAACGGAAGTGCAGTAATCTCTCGAGCGGACTGCACTCGAAGACTTTCATAAAGCCCTCCCTGAACAATACCAAAGCGCAGCTGATGATCCTTGAGCTTAACTCTCAGACCGCGCTCAGCCCATTGCACAGTTCGGCGCATCGCTGCTTGAACTTGTTCTGGCGTCGCTGGATAGGGAGGGCACTGATCAAACGCCATCACCATATCACTACCGAGCGCCCTTTGAATCTCCATAGAAAGCTCAGGCGTAAACCGATGCGAACTGCCATCGATATGAGACTGAAAAGTGACTCCATCGTCGTCGACTCGATTGAGCCCAGCCAGGGAAAAAACTTGAAACCCCCCGCTATCGGTCAAAATAGGCTGATGCCACCCCATAAAGCGATGCAACTCACCAAATGATTCAACACGCGCGTGCCCCGGTCTTAAATAAAGATGATAGGTATTGCCCAGAATGATCTGCGCCCCCATGTTTCGAAGCTCACCCGGAGTAACACCCTTCACCGTACCCAGAGTTCCGACTGGCATAAAAACTGGCGTCTTGACCGTATAAGGCCGCCCAAAAGTACCAGGGACAGTAAATTCGGCGGCCCGAGCCCGACCTATGCCCTCTTGATCCACCAACTGCTTCTCTACTTTAAACTTCATTTGAATAGCCACTTGAACTCCAATCGCATCAGATTAAAAATGGATTCTCTCGCTTTTCAACTCCAACCCAAGTATCTGGACCATGACCAGGACAGACTCGGGTATCGTCGTCTAAAACTAAAATTCTATTTCGAATACTTTTAAACATCTGGTTTTGATCTGCACCCCAAAGGTCCGTTCTACCGACACTCCCCTGAAAAAGCGTATCCCCCGACATCAGCGTCTCCGGCACCTTCAGCTTCGAGTCCTCATGCAGCCGAATACACACGCTTCCTGGACTATGGCCCGGCGTATGAATCACCGACAACGTCAACTCTCCAACTTTCAAAATTTCTTGATCCTGTAGATAGTGATCGACAGGTAATGGTGTTTCGAATTTCATTCCAAACAAATTACCTTGCATCTGCAAATTTTGATAAAGCTCCTCATCGCCCAAATGAAGGGCGATTTTAGGATTTTGAAGTACGGCT
>CAINWE010000006.1 GCA_903854365.1 Oligoflexia bacterium | reverse complement strand
CTCGATTGGGCTTTAAGCTAAGGTTTTGTGAGGTGATTTTCGCTCATGTAGAAAATCTCAGAGCCACTCAGAAAAATGTCGTGATCTGCGGAGATTTTAATATTGCTCACCGCCCCATAGATCTGAAGAATCCTAAGGCGAATGAAGATAGCGCAGGTTTTCTTCCCGACGAAAGAGCATGGATGGATAAGTTTCTTAGCAAAGGGTACATAGATGGCTTTAGATACTTCAGGCCGGAGCCGGAGCATTATACCTGGTGGAGTTATCGGCCGGGCGTGAGGGCTAAGAATATTGGGTGGCGACTGGATTATTTTGTAGTCAATCAGGAGTTTCAGGATCGTTTGAAAAAGGTGGAGCATCAACCTCAGGTGATGGGCTCGGATCATTGTCCAGTAATCCTCGAGTTGCGTTGAGGTGGGAGCTGTCACGTGCGATCTCCTCGGGTTAGGACGGCTGTTTTGATTGCAGTCTCGCTTGGGTGCAGCGTTCTTCTTCTTGTCGGTGAATTTTTAGGCTTTTGACGACCTCTGCTGGAAGTTCGGGATGAGCTTCGATCAATTGAGTGGTCCTGTCGATTATTTTTGGATCGCAGAGCGCAGGGTACATCGATTGTGCAAAGTCTTTGAGGAGCTCGGCGCCGTCTATTTTTTTACGCTGGGCTAGCTTTGGAAGACTTTCGAAGTAAAATTCAGTGTTGCTTTGGGAAAGGTTTTCTTGCCCGAGTAAGTTGAAGTTTTTCATTGCGACCCTGAGTTTTGCAACAGGAAGCGTGGGTTCTTCCTGCATCATGAGGGTGGCCCATTTCTTCTTAACAGACAAGTCTGGGATTGCCGTTTCGGCTGCGATCGCTGATTTTTGACCAAAATCAGTGGGGTCTGCTTTGAGCTCGGCTTGGATGAGAGCTTCGACGTTTGCGCTTCGATGTCTTGCTAAGGTCTGCAGGATCTCCCAGCGCCGTTCTTGGTCTATGTTGAAGGCTTTGAGTTTGGCTTTTCCTTCGAACATTTTGTTCAGGTGCGCGATGGCAGCGTCTGAGACTGCTGAGTTGATAAAAGCCCGATACCAAATCAGTTGGAGATCGCTGCCGCCTGGGGCTTTCGCCATTTGCTGCTCGGCGAGAGTTTCGATTTTTTTCTGGTAGCTGAGTCGCTCTGCTCCCTCAAGAAACTTCAGAACCGAGGCTGAGTGAAGGGAGGGTTGAGAAAATTTTTGTAGTATTTTGGATAAAATGAGGGTGTCTCGCTCGCGCTCCGCGTTTTTGAGCACTGCATTCGCGTAATCCTGGGGTCTGAGTTTTCCGTCGGTGACCATCTCCCACAGTGAGTGCCAGAGCATCTGTCGAGTGAGAGAGTCCTGAATGACGCCAATCGATGAGAGCGTTTTTTGAAGACTGGCTGGGTCAAGCTCTACTTTTACGTAGTCAAGATCGTTGTAGTTGGGGAAGACTAATGTCGGGCAAGGCTTTCCAATCAGGGCTTGCACCGAGGTCTTTGGGCCTGAGTACTCAACGCCAATGGGGGAGTCTTGGATTTCGAGAACTCCTTTCGATTGTCGGTGGGCCTTGCCTGAGTCAAAAAAGCCGACGAGAGTGTAATGGGCCCGGAGTTCTCCGTTAGTGGAGGTTTGAATGAGATCGAATTTCTTAATCGTCTCGTGGTCATGCTTGGGCTTAAGTTCGCACTCCCAGTCGGCTTTGAGTGTATTAATGCCCGGGGTTTGTACCCAGGCTTTTTCCCAAAGTCCTAAGTCGGTTCCCGATGCTTCTGAGAGTTTTTTGAAAAAGTCATTCAAGGTTGTATTCTTGTAGGCGTATTTTTCAAAGTAGCGTTGGAGTCCCTCAGTAAATTCGTCTTCACCAATGAAAGACTGGAGTTGTTTGAGTGCTGCCGCACCTTTTCCATAGGTGATGCCATCAAAAATTGATTCTGCCACGTCTGTATCGGCGACCGGGTTTTCAATCGAGTGGGTAGTGACCATCTGGTCTTCCCAGTAAGCCCATTGTTTGATCCCTGAGAAAAAATCTTGCCAAGTACCTTTGAACTCAGTTGCTTGGTCAACGGCCTTAGAAGCCATAAAGGTGGCAAAACTTTCGTTCAGCCAAAGGCCGTTCCACCACTTCATGGTCACGAGGTCTCCAAACCACATATGCGCCATTTCATGGAGGATCGTATCGGCCCGTCGGCGCTTCTGATCCAGGGTGACTCGCGAACGAAAAATAAACGATTCGGAAAATGTCACTGCTCCAACGTTTTCCATGGCTCCAGCGTTAAAGTCGGGGACGAGGACTTGATCGTATTTGCCGAAGGGATAGGGGTAACCGAACTGAGAACTGTAGTATTCGAGGCCCTGCTGAGTAATCTTGAACCACTCCGCGTGATCGACATATTTTTCTAATGATTTTCGAGCAAAAAGGCGGAGGGGTATGGCGTCGGCATTTGCCTTCCAAACGGCGAATGGTCCTGCGTGCAGTGCAAAGAGGTAGGTGCTAAAAGGCTTCGATTTTGGAAAGACCCAAGAGGCGAGTTTGTCCTGTTCGATCTGGGAGCGAGGCAAGGTGTTGGAAATGACTTGCCAATTTTTCGGTGCTTTTACGTTCAATTCGAAGGTGGCTTTGAGGTCGGGTTGGTCAAAGCAAGGAAACATGCGGTGAGCGTCGTAGGGCTCAAAATGGGTATAGAGATAAGGATTACCGTCTACTGGGTCTTGGAAGCGATGGAGACCTCGGCCGTCGTGACTGTAGAGGTGGGAATAAGTAATTTCGATCCGGTTACCAGTAGGCTTGAGTTCATTTAAGTTGAAATAAAAGTGATGTCCGTCAAATCGCTCCGAACGGTTAAAGTCGCTTAAATTGAGGTCATTCACGCGAATCGCAGTGACCTGGCCACCTTCAAAATCGACGACCAGGGAGTGACTGGTGTCCTTTGCTTTCGGCTTGAGATCAAACTGGAGGATGGCTTTGGCCTCGTAAAAGTCAGAGCTGCCAGAAAGGTCGATATCCAGGGAATAGGAGACCTGGGTCACGAGTCTTGTGCGGTTGAGCGCCTGTGTGCGGCTCAGGCGACTCGGGTGCTCCGAGGAGCTTGAGGGAGAGGCTAGCTCCCGGGCGACGGGGTTTTCTTGGGTTTCTGGCTGCTGAAAGTGGGCTTCTAGTTCCTGGGGAGTTAGGGATTGCGGGCTCATGATCGGCTGAGGACTTTTGGTCGTTTGGGGGCTCTCGGCCGGTTGCGGACTCTGCGTTACTTGGGGGCTCTCGGCCGGTTGCGGACTCTGGATGGCTTTGGGTTTGTCCTCGGCAGACCAGGTGGTTTCGACGCATAAAGAAAACCCAAGTAGCGCGTAGCCCAGGCATAGTGCCTTCGGGTTGTTTTTCTTCATTTGTTTTTCCCCCTGTGTTTTCGATCTTGCGTCTAATCGCAGAGGATTTCAACCGGAATGCCGACCCTCTTCAGTAATTCAATGGAGTCTTTCACTCGATAGTCCTGGCCGTAGTAAATTTTTTTTACGTTGCCGAGATTGATGAGCCGTTTCGCGCATTGGACGCAGGGGAGATGGGTGACAAAAACGATTTTTTCCAAAAATCGCGGCGCGTCGCAATTGATGACCGCATTTTCTTCGGAGTGAAGGCAGCCGCAATTGCCAGGTTCGTCACGGTCGCACGTGTTTTCAAGGCCGGTAGCGTTGCCGTTGTAGCCCACTGCCAGTACTTTTCTGAAGTCGGTGCTGGTGATGACAGTGCCCACCTGAAGTCGCTTGCACGTAGATCTCTGGGCTAGAGAACTAGCAAGGTCGAGGTAGATTCTTTCAAAGTCGGGCCTTGGTTGGGAGTGAGTCATGACGAACTTTTCATTGGGTTATGGGGTTAAGGTACGGACGGAGGCGTAGGTGGATTGACGCGAGGTTCTTGAACGTAGGAAAGATAAAAATTAAGTTCCTTGATCGACTCGTGGATGTCGTCGACCGCGCGATGGGCGTTCTTCTTTTCAAAACTGAGGTGGTATTTCTCCCGAAACACTTCTTTGAACGAGCTGACATCAATGAGCCGGTAATGGAGGAGTTGAGCAAAAGAGGGGAGGTATTGGTCGATGAACCGCTTGTCATTTCCTACTGAGTTACCAGCGAGTACGATGCGATCTTTCCCATTAAAGTGCCGCCGCGCTAGGGCGAGGAGCTCAGCTTCGACGATCGCAATCGGCCTTCCTTGTGGAACGGCAGCTGTAAGTCCGCTAGCTCCATGGGTTTTTTTGCACCAATCGTTCATCTTTTCTAGGACTTCCGGAGCTTGATAGACCACGGTGTGGTATTCTTCCAGCGGAACAAAATTGGTGTCCGTGATGACTGCGGCGACCTCGAGAATGGAATCGGTCCTTTCGTCCAAGCCAGTCATTTCTAGGTCGATCCAAAAAAAACGCTTCGCCATGAAACTCTCCTGTTGCGTGACTATAGATGAATTAGCTGAGTTTTTAAAGAAATCACTTGATTAAATCGATCATTTTTGGCTAATGTGTGCCACACGTTTTAGCAAGGAGAATAG
>CAINWE010000005.1 GCA_903854365.1 Oligoflexia bacterium | reverse complement strand
GGTGGCATTATGCCCAGGTCCAAAACTATTTAATCGTAATCATGGGAGATGTCACTGGACACGGAGCTTCTGCAGCACTCATCACCGCATCGATTCACAGCGCCTTCTCGCTCATCATATCTGAGCTCCAGAGAACGAAACGCCCCCTTCGACCGGATATCGACATCCTGGCCATTCTCGCCAAAGCCCTGAACTCAGCACTGCTCATGACGGCTGGAGAACTGTCTACATTTCCCTGCCTCATGGCAGCGATCGATCTCGAACACCTCAAGATGTGGCTTTTCAATGCAGGGCATCCTCAGCCCTTCGTCTTTCACGCAGATTCTAAAAATTACGAAGCCATGTCGTCAGCAGCGTCTATCCCCTTAGGACAAAAAGACTTTGTTTACGATCCGAAATTGACCACTCTGACTTTAAAGCCCGGGGATCTCGTTTTATGGTTTACAGATGGCCTCTTTGACGCACGCATCTCGGACGGTAAAAAAATTAAGAAAAAAGCCTTCCTCAACGAACTCACAGGCAAAATTGAACTCATTCTAAAAAGCAAACCCAACGCAACTCAACCGTCACTTGCCGACTGGGTCCTGCATGAGGCCAAGCAATTTTTCGGAGAAGATCCCAATAATCGTCCTGATGACATTACCATCTTATCACTCGCCATCCCCTTAGAAAGCAAAACGCAACCCACTGGAGAAACACTCGCTTCATAGCCAAACCTCATCCTCGGGGCCCTGAAGTAGCGAAAAGCTCGGTCATATAGTCATCGTGAAATTGACTATAATCATAAATATCCAAAGGATGAAGATACATTAAACTTCGATAAGCTCGCTCACCTGACACATCGCGCGTCTCATTTTCATGAATTTTACCTAAGAGACAATGCCCGAGTTCATGAAATAGCACCATTTCCCTCTGCTGCTCAGTCAACTTCGGCCAATAATCCGGACTCACTGTAATCAGAGGAATGCCATTGCCTAGTGTACAAAGGGCTAGAGTACCCGCAGGCAACGATCCCGACTGAATCGTCAGACTATCGGCAATGACATCTCGATGAAACTTCACAGCTTCTTTCTGAAAGGCTACTACATACTGTTGAAACTGCCCTGCATTTACCCCTGCTCGACAGCAGCCAGGAGCGACAAAAAGAACCCCCAAAAACAATGAAATCTTAATGAAGTGAAACCATCTCATATCTCACACTGACTCCCTGACCTGTCAACAAAGCAACATGGATGCCAAATGACGCATGTCAGCATGTATATGAAATAATGAGATTTTTTTAATTTTTAAACTAATATTCAGAATTAAGATCTGAGCAAGAATTGAAAAATCGACCAAAAGTTAGTCACTCAATCGACTATTATCTCGGGGATAAAATGACTCCAGAATCATGGGGTCGCAATGATCCTAGAAGGACCGAATAGCACAGAAAAATAACCATTATAAATATCATTAAGAATATTTTCTTATAGATATCAATCAACTGCGTTATACTAAATAAATTTAGTAACTAATTCGATTTTTGGCAAAAAGCTTGCTTTAAAAGAATCGGGCCAAGGTGGCCTACTTACCCTTTGGATGACACTCGAGTCACCTTGAGTCAGCATTCCCAAGGGAAGCTATACGCGAGGTATTATGAAATTTAATGCAATCACCGCGGCTTCTCTAACCGTCATAAACTTTTGCTCAATTCAACATGGGTTTGCTGGCACCGAAGCCCCCCCACCCAACACAACAGCCACCACCATCACAAAATCCTTCCTTGAAAACTTATCTGAATACGGAACATTGAGCTACTTTGGAACCTATCGAGGCGCGTCAATTACCAATTTTGGAAGCTCTCTCCAACCGAGGCCCGATGGATCCCAAGATCCTACCAACCCCAACAGCTTTGAAAGTACAATCACGGCAGGCTATAAAATTAACAAAGATTTAATTACGGGCGTTGTGGGGCATTTCTACTTATTCCCCTGGAACGACCCGACTGGCGGAAATCAAAAAATTCAATTATTAGATCCCATCCTTTTCTTATCTCGACCTGGCTTGATTAACAGCCAGGGATTTAGATTAGATACCCGAGTGACGTTGCAGCTCCCGACGAGCAAGTACGACATATTACTATCCAGACACCTAACGACCGCCATCACCTGGATCTTTAACGCTCGCTATGAAACACTGGCCTCCAAACTCACAGTGGGTACCTATGGATTTATTCGAGGCTATATCCCATCTTATGACACTCTATCAAAAGCGCCTTCTTATACAGTGACTGCAGCCCCTTATGCGAACTATCAGCTCTCAGACAATCTGGCAGCATCCCTGTGGATAGACCTGCTAGGAGCCACTCGTAACTACGGGACCGGATTCTTCTCAGGACTTCAGACCTCGGCAGTCGACATCGAGCCTGGAATCATCTGGGACATCACGAAGAATATATCCTTGAATCCTATGCTAAATATTTACCCTGGGAGTCCAACTTTAGCCTCTACTTCGATCCAGGCTAATATCATTGCCAAGGCGTTTTGATTTCTCCTCGATCCATTTTGAAAAATAACGAGTGCTTCTCAGCGCATGATAATCAAACATGGCACCCAACCAATTTTTTTTTCGAATGGAAATTTTTTCTGAATTTAATCGCT
>CAINWE010000004.1 GCA_903854365.1 Oligoflexia bacterium | reverse complement strand
GTCAGTGGTCCTTTCCGATTACGGCAAGGGCATGTTGACCGGGGAGCTGCTGTCTCAAATGATTACTCTCGCAAAAAAGCATTCGGTGGATTGTTTTGTAGACCCGAAGCATGCGGACTATCGGGTGTACCGGGGGTGTGCGAGTATCACTCCGAATACCAAAGAAGTCTATGAGGCGACTGGCATTGAAGTGGTCTGCGATGAAACCGCAGAAAAAGCGGTTCGTCGCATTTACGATTTGACCGGGGCTCGCTCCGTTTTTGTCACCCGTGCAGAAAAAGGGATTACTGTTCTGGACTCTCAGTCCAATCAAGTGATGCATCTGCCAGCGTTGGCTCGTGAAGTCGCAGATGTGTCCGGTGCGGGCGACACGGTGATTTCGATGTTGGCTTTGGCGCATGAGTTGGGCTTTGGTCCATTTGATTCAGCGATTTTGGCAAATATCGCAGCGTCTGTTGTCGTTTCTCATTTTGGGACTGTGCCGTGCTCCCAAGAGGAGTTTCTTAGTTCCGCTCGGGCTTTTTTGAGGGCCTAGGAGTCGAAGCGTTTGAAGAGTGTTCTCCTTCGAGAATGAGTCGGGTTCCGCGCTGAAAAGTAAAATAAGCCCAAGCCCACTCGATGAGAACTAAAATTCGATTTTTAAAGCCAATGAGATAATAGATGTGAACGAGAAGCCAGGTTACCCATGCAAAAAAACCGGCTAGGCGAATTCGACCTAAATCGACAATGGCAAACGAGCGGCCTACCGTCGCAAGGTTCCCTTTGTTTCGGTACCTGAAAGGCCGTTTTTGAGTTTTGCCTTTGAGCTTGCTGATAATCGATTTGGCCACGTAGGCTCCTTGCTGGAGAGCAACGGGTGCTACGCCGGGCAATGCCTGATGGTCTTGGAGGAAGCAGGCAGTATCTCCGATCACATAGACCTCAGGATGACCGGGCAGAGTCAGGTGTTCGCTGACTTTAACTCTTCCCGTACGATCGACAGTTTTGCCGAGCCATTCCCCAGCCGGGGAAGCGATCACTCCGGCTGCCCAGATGACTGTGTGAGCCGCAATTTGAGTATTGCCCCACTGAACCCCCTTTGAGCTGATCGATTCGACCCGAGTCCGGGTTTGGATTTCAACGCCGAGAGCTTGCAGTCGCTTGGTAGCTCGAAGCGCGAGGTCTTCAGGAAAGGTAGCCAAGATGCGTTTGCCTGCCTCGATGAGAATAATGCGTGGCATTTGAGGGTCGATTTTACGAAAGTCAGACGTCAGAACGTGATGAGCTAGTTCTGCGATTGATCCAGCCATCTCCACGCCTGTGGGGCCTCCTCCGACTAGCACAAAGGTCAGGAGATTTTGTTTTTGCACCGGATCAGGCTCGATTTCAGCCTTTTCAAAGGCCAAAAGAACTTTGCGGCGAATGCTAGTGGCGTCTACAATGGTTTTCAGGCCTTGGGCAAATGGCTTCCACTCGTCATGGCCGAAAAAATGATAGCGAGAGCCCGTTGCGATGACAAGTTGATCGTAGGGGATGGTCTGATCTCGGGAGAGAACCAAGCGGCTTTTGAGGTCGACGCCTGTGACCTCAGCCATCATGATGGTCGTGTTTTTTTGCTCGCTCAGAATGGATCGAATCGGAGTGGCAATATGAGCGGGAGAGAGTGCGGCCGTAGCGACTTGATACAGCAGAGGTTGAAAGAGGTGGTGATTACTTCGGTCGATTAAAGTAATTTGCAGGGGTGCGTTTCTCAGTTCTCGAGCGACTGTGAGTCCGCCAAAGCCCCCTCCTACAATGATTAATCGCTGCTCTTTCATGGCATTCTGACCTCCTGTCAGCATCGCGTTCATACTCCGGGTTAGTTTTATGATACATGTTGTCGCTCGATGACATCAAAAAATCGTGTTAGTGAAAAGGTCGACCCACCTCCGATGCGCCGTTGCACTGGCGGATGCGCGGCGAGAGTTCGCGGTGGCTGAAAGAGGAAAAGATGAAGCAATACCTAGGCTTACTTGAGGATGTATTAAATAACGGGGTGGAGAAAAGCGATCGTACGGGGACGGGGACGCGGTCCGTTTTTGGGAGACAAGTGCGTTACGATCTGGCCGAGGGGTTTCCGTTGCTCACGACCAAGAAGCTTCATATTAAATCCATTTTGCACGAGCTTTTGTGGTTCATCCAGGGTGCGACGAACATCAAGTATCTCAAAGACCATGGCGTCAAGATCTGGGATGAGTGGGCCACTCCCGAAGGGGAATTGGGTCCCGTCTATGGATATCAATGGCGCTTTTGGCCCGACGGGCAAGGCGGGCATATTGATCAGATTGCCGCTCTAGTCGATGGGTTGAAGAATCGTCCTGATAGTCGTCGGCATTTGTTTCATGCGTGGAATGTAGCGTATCTGCCTGATGAGTCGAAAAAACCTTGGGAGAATGCGGCTGCTGGTAAAATGGCGCTTCCCCCCTGCCATTTGCTTTATCAATTTTATGTCGCTCGTAATCGTCTCTCCAGTTTGCTTTATATTCGCTCTAACGATCTCTTTCTCGGGAATGCTTATAATACGGCAAGCGTAGCTTTTTTAACGCATATGTTAGCTCAACAGTGTGGTTATGAGGTGGGTGAGGTGGTCCTCTCGATTGGGGATTTGCATTTGTACCAAAATCATTTGGAGCAAGCGAAGCTTCAGTTGACCCGTGAGCCTCGTCGGTTACCGCGTTTAATCATTCATCGTAAACCCGATTCGATTTTCGACTATCGTTTCGAGGACTTTGAATTGGTGGGCTACGATCCTCATCCTCATATTCCAGCGCCTATTGCGGTTTAGGAGTGCAGACAGAACGAGAAAGGGAATCGAGTGATCTCTGGAGTAGTGGCGTTATCGCAGAATTGGGTGATTGGAAATGGCGGGGCGCTGCCTTGGAGGCTCCCTGAGGATTTGAAAAGATTTCGGGCTTTGACTTGGGGGCACCCGGTGATTATGGGCCGTAAAACCTTTGAGTCGATTGGCAAGGTGCTGCCGGGTCGGGAGAATATCATTATTTCTCGTCAAAAGAGTTTGCAAGTCGCGGGGGCGCGGGTGGTTGAATCCTTTGCTACAGCGCTCGAGATGTGCTCACGGGATGCGTCAGAGATTTTCGTCATCGGGGGAGGCGAAATCTATCGAGCCGCATTGCCTCAGATGGATCGGCTCTATTTGACGTGGATTCACCAAGACATTCAGGGAGATGTGTTTTTTCCTCAGTTGGATTGGAGGGAATGGGTGGAGGTGAGTCGAGAGGATCGCGTAGAGCCGCTTCCTTTGAGTTATTTGGTGCTCCAGCGTCGTAAGCTGGGCTCTCCATCAAGTCAGGAGTGAAGGTTTGGTCGAGAGACAGCCCCGTCTGAAACCCTTGAGTCCAGACGGGGCAAGAGACTAGATTTTTTGATCGAGAAGCTGTAATGCCGCGCGGACTAATTTTTTCCGAGAGGCAGGGGAGGCAGCTTGATACCTTTGAATGACCTCTTGAAGCTGACCGTCTTTAGCTGCAAAAGCGACGGCGGAGGCAGTGCCTGCC
>CAINWE010000003.1 GCA_903854365.1 Oligoflexia bacterium | reverse complement strand
CCGATCTCCGTACCGAAGTTCCGCGGCTTTTTCAAGATCTCCTCGACGCTCTGCCGCTTCGGACTCAAGACGGACTTTCTCAATTTTTTCCTTGAGATGCTTAACGGAGTTTACCTCTTTCTTTTCCTTCTCCCATTGGGCTTTGAGGCGTTGACTCTGATCTTTCAAGTCGGACAGTTCATGCTCTAAATGCCCCAGTCGATCCCGAGAAGCCGAGTCCTTTTCTTTTTTTAACGCCTGGCGCTCGACTTCGAGCTGTAAAATCCTCCGTTCCAACTGATCCACGGACTCGGGCCTGGAATCAATTTGCACTCGAATCCGCGAAGCCGCCTCGTCGACCAAGTCGATTGCCTTATCCGGTAGAAACCGATCCGCGATGTAACGATGCGATAGGGTGGCCGCCGCCACCAGCGCTGAGTCCCGAATCGAAACTCCATGATGCAGCTCGTAACGTTCACGCAGACCCCGCAAGATACTAATCGTATCCTCCACGGTGGGCTCCTTGACATAAACGGGCTGAAAACGCCTCTCGAGCGCAGCGTCTTTCTCAATATATTTTTTATACTCATTTAGGGTAGTAGCTCCAATGCACCGCAACTCTCCGCGAGCCAAAGCAGGCTTGAGCATATTCGAAGCATCCATCGCTCCTTCCGAGGCTCCTGCGCCGACCAACTTATGCAACTCATCAATAAAGAGCACCACCTCACCCTCCGATGACGACACCTCTTTGAGCACCGCCTTCAGGCGCTCCTCGAATTCGCCGCGAAACTTAGCACCCGCAATCAAAGCCCCTAGATCGAGCACGAGTAATCTTTTGTTCTTAAGCGTTTCAGGCACATCTCCATTTGCCATCCGCTGCGCTAAACCCTCGACAATGGCCGTTTTACCGACCCCCGGCTCTCCGATCAAAACGGGATTATTCTTCGTTCTTCGAGACAAGACCTGAACTACTCTGCGAATTTCTTCGTCTCGCCCAATGACCGGATCCAGTTTTTGCTTCTGAGCCTGGGCCGTAAGATCTCGACAATATTTTTCCAGAACTCGATACTTTGCCTCAGGTTCCGGGTCCTGAATTTTAGCGTTGCCTCGGACCTTCTGCATCGCTGCTGCCACCTGTTGACGAGCTATCCCCATTTGCACCAGCAGACCCGTCAGCACCGAATCCTTCAGTTGAGGAGAGAACAATCCAAGAAGGAAATGTTCTCCGGAGACAAAGGCATCTCCCAGTTTCTTTGCCTCCTCTTCAGCAACAACCACCCATCGATTAAACAGTCCAGAAGCATAAATTTGACCCGATCCTCCGGTGACGTGAGGGAGTCGGTCTAACTTTTCAATGACACGCTTTCGCAGATCCGACAATTGCAGTCCGGCTAAAGCTAGAATATTCGACACCAGCGAGGGCTGCCCCTCTTGGTCTTCTAAAAATGCAACCATGAGGTGCTCTGGCTGAATTTCTTGATGATTTCTTCGGATCACTTGTGCCTGTGCTCCTTGCAAAGCCTCTTGGGCACTCCGCGTAAATTGGGTCGCCATAACTAGTCTCTCCTTTAATGAACACGAGTCCGCTTCTATCAAGATGGGTACAAGAACTTCTCCGTCAAGCACCCCCCCTTGAGTCAATGAATTCACATTATTTTGGATCTATCTCGAGACAAGTGTTGCGCTCTGGGTTGGCAGTTGTTTATGATGTCGCATCCCTATGATAAGCTCTAAAGCTCAAGAAATCCTTTTTGCTGGTACGAGTCAAATTACGACCCATTTCCCTCGAGCTGGCTCACAGTTCTTGAACGCCACTGTCAAACCGCTCCTGGGGAGCGCTGAGATCGGCAAATTTCTAGCCTGGAACAACCGCCGAGCCCTCAAAAAAGTTAAGAAATTTGAGAAAATTCTCGTCATCCCAGATACTCACATCGGCGACACGGTCATGATGCAAGCTGCATCGACAGCGCTACGCGATTATTTCCCCGCTGCCGACATTCATTATGTCACGAACCGAGTAGCCACCCCCCTCGTTGACGGAAACCCCGAAATTTCCAAAATCATCCCCGTTTTTGCCGGAGGTCTATTCCCAAGCCAGGGCAATATTGACACCTTGCGAGACCTCACCCAAACAGGCCACTACGACCTTTGCATCAATCTTTGTGCCTTTATTGAAAACAAATCACTCAAGGCGGATCAAACCGCTTTTTTAAACCTCGTTTCCCACACTCCTCAGATCGTTCGAAACGAAGATGACCCCACAAAAATTAACCATTTTCTATACCAGTGCTATCGTTTTATTCGAGACTCCCTGTCTACGGTAGCCCAACCCGTCAGACCGGATGATCTCCCGGGCGTTTGCACAACCTACTCAGACGAAGCCATCGAGCAGGCGCGTCACATTGCCTCTCAAATGACGCTGAATAGCTCAACTCCGGTCATCATGATCAATCCGGACACAGCCAGCCCGTTCACCTTATTGCCATTCGAGCGACAAGCCGAACTCCTCCAGAATATCGCTCGCATGGAAGCAAAAATTCTCTTAGGCGCGGGACACAATAATCCAGGTATTGGCGAGCGTCTTGTTCAAACTCTTCCATCGACGCTTCAGCAAAAGATACAGATCATTCACCCCGACCTCCCGCTCGATGTCTACTCGGCTCTCATTGACTACGCAGATGTTTTTGTCACCGGTGACACCGGACCCATGCATATCGCCGCATCAAAGAAAGTCTCAAAATCAGGCAAATTTCCTTTCAGAAACCGAACCTCCGTTTTGAGTATTTTCGGCGCTACCCCACCCCGCATGTCTGGCTATGATTCGTTTCAAGCAGGATACCTCCCTCCCCACCAAGACGCCCCGGCTTGGTCTTATACTGCAGGAAGCCCTTGCCGGAATATTACCTGTTTGAATAAGATGTTTAAGACCTGCGGCACGGTGCGCTGTTTCGAGACCGTGAACACGGACTATCTCACAGGACTGATCTCCAATCGTCTCAGCGAGCTTCCGGTTCCGGTGAAAAAGAAAAGAGCGCCCTTAAAGGCCGAACACAGGATCAGCTCCCCGTGAGCCATCACTAAGATGAATTTGGTCCTTCTGTTTTTACTGTCATTCACGCTCGGTTTTGTCGCTGCGATTCCTTTAGGGGGATCACAGATTGAAATGGCTAAACGCGCGATTAGCGGCCACATGAGAGCCGCAAGAATGGTGGTCCTTGGTTCAGTCAGTTCTGACATCATCTATGGTGCAGTCGCACTCTATGGGCTTGCGCCGTTCATGGAAACTCCCTGGGTGCTTGGAGCATTTAATTCCTTAGGCGTAGTGATTCTTTGGATACTCTCCTTTCTGACGTTCAAGGAATCCAAGAAGTCGCATGATCACCTATTCACTTCTCCTGAGCTGAAGAGTAAGCGTTGGGCTTTTCTCTCGGGCTTTTCCCTTGCCTTTAGCAACCCACCGATGATTCTCACCTGGCTGATGGGCGTTGCGCTAGCCAAAAGATTAGGCCTTGCTGAGAGTTTTGATGCCTCCTCCAAGGTCGTTTTCTTAGTGGGCGGAGCCCTCGGCCTAGGTAGCTATCTGTTGACTTTGTCCTCGATTCTGCACCGAGTTAAGCATTTCATCCCTACTCAGTCGATTGGAAAACTCTACCACCGGCTTGGGATTTGCCTCTTCTGCTTGTCTGGCTTTTTTCTCTATTCGGCTTATCAGTACTTCTCCACCGGACAGTGATTTTGCCGGATAACCCCACATTTATGCCATTATGCATGAGGCCTGTAGTATACTGAGTGGATGTTAAAGACTCTTACTCGCTTGATCGTGAAGTATTGGGCTCTAGTAGGAATTTTTGGAAGCTTATTGGGGATCGTCGGAGCCTACTACACAGTACAGCTCTATAAGAACCTGAGAACCGATGTCGAGGAACTCCTCCCATCCAACGCACGCAGCATTATTGATCTAAACGAAGTCACGCGTCGTCTAGATGCGATCGATAATATCGCGACTCTCGTTTTCTCTAAAGATAAGCGAGCCAGCCGCAAGTTCGTTGACGATCTTGCCGGCAGACTGGCACAAGCACCAAAAGAAATCGTGTCCGGAATTGAATATCGGATTGATCGGGAAATTCAATTCTTCTCCAAACGAAGGGCGCTGCTACTAGACACCCATGATTTAGAGAAAGTGGACCGCTTTATCCATGACCGGGTCGACTACGAAAAGGAGCTCTACAATCCACTCAATATCTTTAGCCAAAAGGATTTAACTGAACCCAAGTTGGACTTGAATCAATTACTCAAGAAATACGAAAAAAATGCTTCAGCTTACTCAAAATTTCCGGACGGCTACTATGCCACCCCCGACGAATCCGTTCACATTGTGGTAGCCTATATGCCCGGGAAAGGTATTGAAGCAGCCCATCGCCTGAGAGCTACCCTGGATCAAGCCATTGCAGAGCTCCGTCCCCAGACCTATGCACCCGACCTAGAAGTCCGATTTACTGGCAACATTCAAAACCTGATCGAAGAGAACGCAGCCCTCATTGCTGATCTTGTTGCGTCCACCGTGATCGTTCTCTTTCTCGTGACGGGCGCTATGCTTTTGTTCTACCGATCCTTTTTAGCAACAATGGCCCTGGTTTGGAGTCTATTCATCGGCACTTTTTGGACTTTTGGAATTGCTTACTACGCAGTCGGATATCTAAACGCAAACTCAGCTTTTCTCGCCAGTATCGTCGTAGGAAACGGAATTAATTTTGGAATTATTTTGCTCGCAAGATATCTAGAGGAAATTCGATCAGGACACAAAAACGAACAAGCTCTCCTGGTCGCTATGCAAGCTACGGCCACATCTACCTGGACAGCCGCACTCGCTGCAGGTCTTTCCTATGGCTCTCTGATCCTCACTGATTTTCGGGGCTTCAAGCAGTTCGGAATGATTGGCCTCTTCGGGATGGTTATGTGCTGGATCAGCGCTTATACTCTCATGCCCGCCTACTTGACGTTTTTTACTCGCATGAGAAAGGATAAACCCCTCGCCTCTCGCGAGCGGCCAGCCTATTTTGCTGGCTGGATCGCGTCTGGGGTAGAGCGATTCCCCACTTGGATCTGGGGAGCATCCTGCCTTTTGATCCTAGCCTCGGCCCTTACTTTTGGAAATATCAAGGAAGGCGTGATCGAGGTTGACCTCAATGCACTCCGAGACAAATGGAGCATGGAACATGGCTCGGGATACTACTCCCGCTATATTGACGACGTCTTTCAGCACGGTCTATCTCCTATGGTGATCCTCCCGCATACTCGTGAGCAAGCCAGACAGATTGCCGCAGCCTTTAAGACGAGGAAAGCGACTGAAGGTAAGTCGACGCTTTTCACGACGATTCAACAACTCGATGACTTCGTTCCTACGGATCAACCCAAGAAGGTGGGGCTCCTCAAGGAAATCCAACATCTTCTGCCGAGTCAGATCATGAGTCACCTACCTCGCTCAGAAAAGGACCTCATTGCGGAATTTCTGAAACCAGAGGCATTTCGCGCCTACTCTGAGAAGGATCTTCCTCCCACGCTTTTTACCAAGTTTAGAGAAAAGGATGGAAGTGTAGGGAAAATGGTCTTGGTGGACAAGGTTCTTGGCAATGGAACCGATCGGATTGACGTGCAAATTCCTTTCGTCAAGGAAGTCCGCCAAATTGCGGACTCGGTCGCGCCCGGTACTCCGATTGCCGGTCAGCTTCCGGTCACAGCCGACATGATCGAAGCCGTAGTCCGAGATGGGCCGAAAGCGACTCTCTTTGCCTTCTTAGCAGTAGTCGTTTTAGTGGTCCTTTTATTTCGAAAAATTGCGATCATCGGGCAGGTTCTATTCGCTCTCCTCATCGGAGTCCTCTGGCTCGCGGGCGCTATTCTCGGATTTCATTTGAAAATTAATTTCTTAAACTTCATCGCGCTGCCCATTACCTTCGGCATTGGCGTGGATTACGGCGTCAACGTCTTTCAGCGATACCGCGAGGAAGGGGAAGGATCGATCTCGAATGTAGTCCGAAACACAGGGGGAGCGGTCCTGCTCTCTAGTCTCACCACCATTATCGGTTACAGCTCATTGCTGATCGCCGGTAACCAAGCATTTGTGAGTTTTGGACGCCTCGCTGTTCTAGGCGAATTCACTTGTGTGACGGCGGCAGTGCTGTCCATGCCTGCATTTTTGCGATTTCTAGAAATGCGTCGCAAAAGAAAAACCGCAGATGCGCTCACCCAAGAAGACGGCCTGCCTGCCTAGGCGACCTTCCAACGGAAAGGGCTCGGTACGATCATTCAGATTTTTTCTTGAGCCCCTTCAGATCTAAAATCACTACCGAAAACCGCTCCTGCCCCTGAGGATCGGGATGCCGAACTCGGAGAAGATAAGTCTGCTTAGCCGTCACTTGAGAAAAGAAATCCTCTACCGTTTTTACCGGCTTTCGATCGACCTCAAGAATCAAATCACCTCGATTGAGTCCAGCCGTATCAGCCGGTCCACCGTAGGCAATGTTAGTCACGACGACTCCTCCCATTTTAGGCGAGGCTCCCAATTCTTTCGCGATTTCTGGAGTCACTTCCTCGAGAGTCATCCCGACTTCGACAGGCGCAGCCTTTTTCTTCGATTTCTTTCTCATGTCAGTGGCATTTTTTACGTGTTCTTGTGACCCAGGCCTCTGTCCCACCTTCACTTTTAGGTCGAGTTGCTTCCCCGCTCGGTACACCTTTGTAGCCACCGTGTCCCCAACGTTAACCGCCGTCACAGCTGCGATCAACTCGTTACCGTTTCGAATCGTAGTGCCGTTGAACTCCAAAATCACGTCATAGGGTTTCAGGCCCGCTTGGTCAGCTGGCTGATCCGGATACACATGCGTCACAAAAGATCCCTGCAAGTCGGTAGGAACCCCGATTTTCTTGGCCAAATCCACAGTCAGGGGCTCAACCAGAACCCCAATAAAACCGCGCGTAACTACCCCCTTAGTCCTGAGCTGCGGCAGTACCTTCTTGATAAAATTAATGGGGATGGCGAACCCGATTCCCTGTGCCCTCTGATCAATAGCATTATTAATGGCAATGACTTCGCCCTTCAAGTTCACGAGCGGCCCCCCAGAATTCCCTGGATTAATGGGGGCATCCGTCTGAATATAATTCGCCAATTGAAAATCAGGTGCAAGCCGCCCTTTAGCAGAAACAATTCCGTGAGTGACCGAATGTCCCTGTCCAAAGGGATTGCCGACTGCCATGACAAACTCGCCTACTTCGAGAGAATCTGAATCCCCTAAGACAACCGGAATCATTTCCCTTTTATTTTTGACTCGAATCAAGGCCACGTCGATCTCTGGATCTCGTCCTACGACTTCAGCATCGGAGGGCTTTTCTTCCTTCGACTCCGTAAATGAAATTTTAATTTCATCTGCATCAGCGACAACGTGATTATTCGTCAAAATCAGTCCCGAAGAGTCAATAATAAACCCTGTGCCCAACGACATGGCCTTCGGCATTCGCT
>CAINWE010000002.1 GCA_903854365.1 Oligoflexia bacterium | reverse complement strand
CCCGGTCCGGACCTTAAAAACCTGGAGACGCGGTTCTTACCACAGAATTCTAAATTTTTTCAACCTGAATAAAGTCAAGCTCTACAGGAGTAGACCGCCCAAAAATACTCACTAACACCTTTACCTTGCCCTTATCTGGATTCACATCTTCAACAGTGCCATTGAAATTAGAAAAAGGGCCGTCGACCACTCGCACATTTTCGCCCTCATGAAACGAAACACGCGGTCTTGGCTTAACTTGACCCTCAGCAATCCGATTCGTCATTTTTTGAACGTCAGACTCTGGAACAGGGACGGGCTTAATCTTATCGCCCACGAAGCCAGTAATTTTCGGCGTATCTTTTACAATGTGCCAGGTCTCATCCGTCAAGACCATCTTAACCAAAATGTACCCAGGGAAAAACCTGCGCTTTGTAGTCTTCTTTTGCCCTTTTACGAGCTCAACCACATTTTCTTCCGGTACAATAATTTCGCTAAAGAAGGACTCCTTCTTTAAGGATTTGATCCGCTCTTCAAGCGCAATCTTAGCCTTGTTCTCAAATCCAGAGTAAGTGTGTACAACATACCACGACATTTCACTTGATTGCTGCGCTTGAACCTCAGGCACTCTCAACTCCTCTCTCAGAGAATCCGCTTCAACATTTGGATCCAAACAAAATCCAAAAGCCCTAAAACAGTCCCTGAAATCAACACCATCACAATAACTACGAACGTCGACGACGCCGTCTCTTTTTGAGTCGGCCAAGCCACTCGTGATAACTCCGTCATCACTTCGTTCATAAACTGGTTCACATCATCGTTTCTACTGAGGACGATGAACACCAAAACTCCAAGAAGAACAGACGCTACTCGTAAAATCAGTCCAATGTTCCGAATTTTGACTTCCAGATCGTAGAAACTGACTACCTTCCCGGACATCGAAAATACAATATAACCAAACAGGGCGGCTGCGGCCAGATAGCTAACTGTCACCCATTTTTGATGCTGACTTTCCATTGTGTCACCTGTGTCGGTCGCGAGATGGCAGGGCAGGAGGGATTCGAACCCACAACCCGCGGATTTGGAATCCGCTGCTCTACCGTTGGAGCTACTGCCCTAAATTATTTACCTTCACGGTGTGGCGTATGCTTGCGACAAAACTTACAGAATTTCTTAAATTCAAGCTTGTCTGTCGTCTTCTGCTTGTTTTTACTCGTTGAGTAATTTTTTCTTTTGCAGCCCGTGCAATCTAAACTCACTGTCACTCGCATAACTTTACCACTACCTTAAGAATCTGATTCCAAACATGGGGAGAGAACAACCTCTCCCCATTTTTCGGAACCTTATAAATTGGCTTTGCAGCCAACGCATTCAGCAAATACGACTTATTCTACAATTTCAGCTACAACTCCAGCGCCCACGGTACGACCACCTTCACGGATAGCAAACCGGAGTTCCTTTTCCATTGCAATAGGAGTAATCAATTCCACTTCAATTGCAATATTATCGCCGGGCATAACCATTTCCACATTCTGCGGCAAGGTTACAACACCAGTGACGTCGGTTGTTCTAAAATAGAATTGAGGACGATAGCCATTGAAGAATGGGGTATGACGACCGCCTTCTTCTTTGGTCAAAATATAAGCAGAGCCTTTGAATTTTTTATGAGGCTTTACGCTGCCGACATGAGCAAGCACTTGGCCGCGCTCAACTTCCTCTTTCTTAGTACCACGGAGTAGAGCACCAATATTATCACCGGCTTCACCCTGATCGAGGAGCTTGCGGAACATTTCAACACCAGTCACAACTGTTTTTGTTGTTGGGCGCAAACCAATAATTTCAACTTCTTCACCCACCTTGATGACACCACGCTCAACACGACCAGTCACAACCGTGCCGCGTCCTGAGATGGAGAACACGTCTTCCACAGGCATCAAGAATGGCTTATCTTTTTCTCGGGTCGGCTGTGGAACGTAAGCATCCACTGCGGCCATCAATGCGAGAATTGCGGTCTCACCTAGTTCACCGGCATCGCCTTCCATAGCCTTAAGAGCAGAACCCTTAATGACAGGAATCTGATCGCCAGGGAACTTATAAGAAGAAAGGAGCTCTCTCACTTCCATTTCTACGAGATCCAAAAGTTCCTTGTCATCAACCATGTCGCATTTATTTAAAAACACAACAACGGCTGGAACCCCGACTTGGCGAGCCAAAAGAATGTGCTCGCGGGTTTGAGGCATAGGACCGTCAGCTGCAGACACGACAAGAATCGCGCCGTCCATCTGAGCTGCACCAGTGATCATGTTTTTCACGTAGTCAGCGTGGCCAGGGCAATCCACGTGAGCATAGTGACGCTTTTCAGTCTGATACTCAACGTGTGTAGTATTGATGGTAATCCCACGCTCTTTTTCTTCGGGAGCGTTATCGATTTGGTCATAAGCGCGAGCCTGAGCCCAGCCTTTTTTTGCCAAAACGGTAGTGATTGCTGCAGTAAGAGTAGTCTTACCGTGGTCAACGTGACCGATCGTCCCGATATTGCAGTGGGGTTTATTCCGTTCAAATTTCTCTTTTGACATACCTCTTCAAGGCCTCCGCTGTTTGGTTAGGTTATTCCGGAACCTAACAACCGTTTAGTTAAATCTGGAGCTCTTGACGGGATTTGAACCCGTGACCTCTCCCTTACCAAGGGAGTGCTCTGGCCAACTGAGCTACAAGAGCGTGTATTATTTCAGCCACTGAATTTCAACTGACTCACTTCGCCAGTTAAAAATTATTGGAGCGGGAGACGGGACTCGAACCCGCGGCCCTCAGCTTGGAAGGCTGATGCTCTAGCCAACTGAGCTACTCCCGCACCTAATACTATTCTCAAACTGGTAAGGTCGAGAATCTATAACTCATTTCACGGATCGCCAAGAAAAAAATAGTTCCGCAAATTTTTTGGTCCTATTTGAGTCTCTTTACCAAGCTTGCTCGAACCTGGTGAACAATCGCAAAATGGTGGAGAGAGAAGGATTCGAACCTTCGAAGGCGTGAGCCGCCAGATTTACAGTCTGGTCCCTTTGGCCACTTGGGTATCTCTCCACAATCTAGTTTCTGCCGACAAACACCTTAGACGGGAATCCACTGATTTTTTATTCAGCTTAATCTCATCTTGCGCTATCTGGACACTCCTTCGCCCGCTTGAGTTACCTTTTCTTGGCTCCTCTAGCAACGAAATAAAGCGACCAGCGCTTTAATATGGAGCTGGAGAAGGGAATCGAACCCACGACCTGCGGTTTACAAAACCGCTGCTCTACCAACTGAGCTACTCCAGCACTTCAAATACCCAGACTTGGTGCTCCGGGCAGTTGGCCGACAATTAGCTGTGCAAAGTTCCACTATTTTCAAGAAAAGTCAATCCCCAATCTTGGATTTACTTCGCTTAGAGCGATCCAAACTCATCCAGCCTGAATTCATGGCAAATTACGAAAGAGACGAAATCATAATCCCCGCTGCAACGGATACATTCAATGAACCCACTTTACCTTTGCTGGGGATTTTACAGAGCAAGTCGCACTTTTCTTGAGTCAAACGACGAAGTCCCTTCTCTTCATTACCTAAAACCAACAGCCAAGGCCGATCCTTAGGGATAGACTCAATGTGATCTTGGGCATGCTCTGATGAGCCCAACACCCAAAGCCCAGCTTTCTTTGCAGCTTCGAAAACCCGCTGCAGGTTAACCTGGACCGAAAACGGAACATATTCCATTCCCCCTGAGGCCACATCGTAAACGATTGCCGTCAAAGGAGCAGATCTTTCCTGGGTGAGGATCACACCCCGAACACCAAAAAAAGCCGCCGAGCGAAAAACCGCCCCCACGTTGTG
>CAINWE010000001.1 GCA_903854365.1 Oligoflexia bacterium | reverse complement strand
GGTAAGCCCCGTTTGCGCTCTTGTCTACGGTTGCCATCCCGTTAAAAAACACTTCCTCGCTCACCCAATACGGCTCATACCATTCCCGATCAGGATCAAGAATGAGAACCCGCTGATTTTGGGAATCATAGGCTCCTACCGGAGCAAAATGCCCCACTGGAGCATCCCCGGTGTAAACTCCTTGAAGGAAATTTGCCAAGAGCATCTGCTTTGGATTTTTTTCCTGTTCTACAAGAATTTGATGAATCTGAGCCCGCGCTTCTTTGGACTCCTTATCGGCATGAACCGTCTCCACGAGCTGCGGCTTAACGCCATAAGCCTTGAGAGCCGCCACGACGTATTCCCCCATGTCACTGAGAAGCACTCCTCGACCCAAGACACTCAAAGAAAAGCTCCAACTACTCACCTTTGCTTTTTTAAGAACTTCGGACTCTGTAGCGAGCTGCTCTTCGGACTTCAAATTTTTTCCCACCCTCGCTGCATTCACTAACATCGTCACTGTCGCTGCTGAACATGAACTATGAGTTTGCTGAGGAACGTAGTAAGGCATGAGTGCCCAAAATTGAGGCGCATCATGCATCTTCAAATATTCATGAGAAACCGAAAGAGGGGTCGCATCTGAGCCGTATTTCGACTTCTCCCCCGCAGCTTTCGGGGTTGAACTCTCACTCGGATCAGGACTCGGTGAGACTAATCTGGCGGCGCGGGGACGCGACACTTTTTTTGCCGGGGGCGCCTTTAATGCCAGACCATCGGCAGCAAAAGCCACCGTAGAAAATAAAATTCCGAATAGCGCAACGACTCTCAAAGCTTTAATCCTTTCTAAAATAGGAGGATGAGAATATTCGCACAATACCTTCATCGGATGCGGAGTCAAATGAGAAAGATGATCTACACTCAGTTTCTTGAGCGCTGAGATCAAAGCTTCAGGCTTGCCATAAGTCTCTTTAGCAAAATGATCCGCTTCAAATTCATTCACTCTCGAACGCCAAAGAGTCAGAATTGAAACCAACCTCAATACAGGGCCTGCCAAAATCCCCGCTAACACTAAACCCATACCCAAGGAGGGTAACTCCACCCCGAACGACTGAAAGAGATCAGGCCGAGCTAAAAAGAAAGAGACTCCGAACAGCATCACACCGGACGACAAAATCGAAAAAATCATGGATTGCAAAATGTGCTTCTTTTCGAAATGTCCAATTTCGTGGGCCAAAACAGCCACTAACTCCTCTGTCGTCTGATGCGAAACGAGAGTATCGAAGAGAACTAATTTTCGAAAGCGACCAAAACCCGTGAAAAACGCGTTGGATTTCGTGGATCGTTTCGAACCGTCCATCGTAAAGATCCCCTTCAACTGAAATTTTCGCTCAGAAGCATAGGTATCAATCGCTCTCTTCAGCTCACCTTCCGGCAGAGGCTCAAACCGATTAAAGAGCGGCAGAATGACCGCAGGCGCGATGTAAGTGATCGCTATTTGAAATAAAGTCAAGCTAACCCAAGCATAAAGCCATGCCGAGGCACCCGCCGTCTCGAAAAAATAAACCAATCCCGCAAAAATAGGTCCGCCTAAAATAGCTCCCAAGAGCATTCCCTTGATCGCATCCGAGGCAAAAGTCTTCGGTGTGGTTCGATTAAACCCATAACGAGACTCAATCACAAAGGTCGAATAGAGCGAAAACGGCAGTTGAAATAAAAACCTCAGCACTGAGATCAACCCGATTAACATTAAGCCACTGCCGACCGCACCGAATTGAAACTGCCCAGCCCACTGACGTGAGACCTGATCGGCCCAATTCCACCCGCCGAGAACGATCCAAAGGACAAAAACCCCAAAACTCACGGCTCGATGGACTAACTCAAAACGAGTCACCTCAGCTTGGTAACGAAGAGAGTTCTGATACTTCTCTGCGTCATAGAGTCCCTGAAACTCTCCCGGCAACTCAGCCCGCAGCCGCCCGAGATTCAGAAAGTCTGCAACCATTTCGATCACAAAAATGAAACCAAAAATCGCCAAAATCAGCTCAGTCGTTAGAACCATTGCGCGTGTTTCTCCTCCTGGATCACCCAAGATCAATCTAGCGCCTCAGTTCTCGCTTTACTATTTCAATTTGGGTTTGTTATAGAAGATAGCTGTTCTATTTGCAGTCCACCACGGAGAGATGGCCGAGTGGCCGAAGGCACTCCCTTGCTAAGGGAGCAGAGGGTAACACCTCTCGAGAGTTCGAATCTCTCTCTCTCCGCCACTTTCCGCAACGCGAAAGCGACGACTGTTCGACGGTTAAAATAGCGGGGTTCTCCTCACTTCATGGTGGGTCGCGCCTTTTTTCCAATCAAGCACAAGCACTTAAGAGTCTGAGCCTATAATTTCGAAAGCTTCTATACCCGAAGGCCCGCTTTTGGACAAGCTTAGCGAGGTTGTTGTAGCCTTCGGTGCGTCCATTGGTCAGGCCAGTCAGAAAGTAGTTTAGGATTTCTTCTCGCCATTTTAAGAGTGTACGCCGGAGTGTTTTGATTTCGGGGATGAGGCTAAGGGCCATTTCATCGCACATCTGCCGGAGCGCAAGATGGGCTCGATAGTATCCTCGAGTGCGATAGAATTTATGAAGGCGTTCTTTCCATCGGTAGAGCTCTTGGAGTTCTGGATATTGGTCCAGATAATCCCAGATTGTTTTTCGCTCCCAGTGATCGAGTTTATGTGAGCTGCAGAGAAGCAGTCGCCTAGCCTTAGCGTCGGCTCTTGTACCTGTGATCTCGAATCTTTTTTTCATCAGCGCGGGTGTGACCAATCTAAGAACATGGAATTTATCAGCGATGATCTTAGCGTTGGGGAAGTGAGATCGGATAAAATTTTTAAATGGATCGCACAGATCCACAATCGCATTTTTTACATTTTCTCGGCCTTCGATGTGCCCCAGTTGTCCCAAGAGATCACCGGTTGTTTTGCCTTGAGCGAGTTCAAAGACTCGTTTGTTGGGATAATCGACAATCACGGAAGCAAATTCTGTACGGCCTTTCAAGCGTCGGAAGCTATGTTCATCAACACCAATGGTGCTGGGCCAAGGGTATTGGCGCATGCGTAATTTCTCATCCAGACGTGTATAGAGGGTTTTAAATACGTAGCCCGCGCTGACGCGGTAAGCCTTCTGAACTCGTTCCAAATCCACAAAGTTTTCGCAGGCCCAGACCACTGAGCGTTTGAATCGCTCGGTGGTTCGAGATCCCTTTTTAATTCCAGGAATATATTCAGTAAACGGCTTACGGCAGGGCTTGCACCAAAACCGCCGTTTTTCGATCTTCAGGAACACGATTTGATCTCGGATGGGGGCGTCCTTCACAGTGCAGAGCCTGCGATCATAGACCGAGGAGCTAAGGGTTGGACATCGGGGGCAGAGGGCTTTTTTCGCACGACTTCGGACCCGGTAATGAGCCCAGGTTCGGGTGTGAGCGGGGATTTGAATCATTTCTAGTTCCGGGAGCAGGAGTTGATGGGATAGTCTTTTCCAAGGCATAGTGGGGCCCTCCTTTGGGGCAAGGTTGAAAGGCGTCAGATACCTTCAAGTTTGACCGAAAAGGTCCCGCTATGCTTTTTGAATTTTCAAAGGCCCTTACCCACTACGGAGTGAGTACACCCCGTTTTGGAAGCGTTATTCGAGCTACCGAAAAACCAATGTCCACTTGCTCATCAGTCCCGATCACAGCATTGGGCTGATGGACACCTTTAACTTGAAGAATCGATTTCAAGTTTCAATGCTCTACGTCCCTCCAAAGGATGAGGCTTCGAGGAAGCATTCAAGCTCCTGTAAGTCATCTGCTTTCAGATCCTTTTGAACAGCTCATCTCTGTCCAGAGGAGCTCGATTTCAGCAGATCAGATGAGGGAAAACTCCATTAATCGGTACTCTGATTATAGTTCGCCCAAGAGCCTACCCCTTGAAACCTTGGTGCCCTTGAAGCGCGTTCTTTTATGTTGCCTCCGAGTGCAAGTCGCATTTTTAGAAGCGGGTAGCCTCTACCGTCGATCGATCCCTCGGATTAACTGCAGCAGATCATTCACCTCAAACGGCTTCCCTATCCAAGCGGCTGCATCCACATCCCTCGCTCGTTGATCAGCATCTGCTGCTGCAGTCATCACAATCACCGGGAGCGTCGCTCCATAGTTGGCTCGCAATTCTCGTACAAAGACCCAGCCATTCATGCGAGGCATAATCATATCCATAATGACTAAATCGGGTAAACCCTGGCTTTTAATAAGCTCCAACGCGGCGATTCCATTCTCCGCCTCAGACACTTGGTAATTTTCATCGGTCAGTAGTTCTGAAAGTCCAAAAAGAATATTTTTGTCGTCTTCAACTATGAGTATTTTCTTGATCATGGTGATCCTCGTCCTTAGGTAAGTCAAAGTAGAAGACACTCCCACACCTCTCCCCAGTCAAGACATCTATTGTTCCGCCGTGAAGTTCAACTAATCCCCGGCAAACCGAGAGACCCAACCCCAGTCCGCCTGCCCGGGTCACATCATCAGACCTACCCCTCACGAAGGGCTGAAACAGATCTGCCAACTGCTGCGGTGGAATTCCTGGTCCCTGATCAATCACTGACACCCGCACTGAGCGACCAAAGGACTCAACTTTGACTTCGATACTCCCTTGAATCATGGAGTACTTGTGCGCATTATCCAAGAGATTCAGCAACACCTGGCGGATTTTCATGGGATCTACATCCATTTCAATTGGCGCAGCCGGAACACTGCAGATTAAGTGACGGTCCGGAGCTACGAGTTGAAACTCGCGGACACTCTCTACCACCAGTCTCGTCAAATCCGTCCTGACACGTTGCAAGCCCACAACTCCCCGCTCCAGCCGCGACACATCCAAAAGCTCGAGCACAAGACGAGTCAACCGCTCTACCGGCTCACGCAGCCGATCAAGGATTTTTGAATCAGGCGGATTTCCCCGCGCAGCCTGCCTCGTCGCCAACTCCAGCAGGATGGAAAGTGCCGTGACAGGAGTGCGCAGCTCATGGGCCGCCACGTCAAGAAACTTCATTCTATTTCGAGCCGACTCTGCCACTGCTGCGGCCTCAGCGGCAGCCGCCTCGGCCTGTCGCAGTCGAGTAATTTCGGTGGCCACTCCGGCCAACCCGGTAACTTTCCCTTCTTCATTCCGGAGGGCAAATCTCGAGGACAATAACACACGCGGCTTAGATTCTCCGCGCACGGCGACCTCCTCTTCTTCAAATTGAGCATCGCCAGTTCTGATGACCTGTGCGTTCTTCTGATAGAATCTTTGAGCGATTTCTTGCGAAAAAACTTCTGATGGCTTCTTCCCGAGGACGTCTCCCTTAGGGAGTCCATAAAATTTGGCCATTGCGTCATTCAGTAATACAAACGCCTGATCTAGATCCAGAGCAAAAATATTAGAGGGCGTGCTGTCAATAATGTTGCGCAAAAGGGCTCGACTCTCCCGAACCGCCAGCTCGGCGTTCTTCAATTCATGAATGTCGGTACAAGTACCAAACCACTTCAAAACCTGACCTTTTGAATCCACACAAGGCACACCTCGAATCAACCACCATTGATAAGCGCCATCGGCGCGCCTCAGTCGACACTCTAGAGAATAGACCGCTCGCCGCTGAGTGGCCTCGCTCCAAGCATTCCAAGCCCGCCCTCGATCATCGGGGTGAAAGGGCTTAACCCACCCAGTGCCATAGCTTTCCTCGAACGTAAGGCCCGTATATTCGCGCCATTTATTATTAAAATAGATATTTAAACCTTCAGGATTTGTGATCCAAACAATCTGTGGCAACGACTCGGCCAATAGCCGAAAGTCTTCCTCTTTTGGACTGAACTCTTCCTGACCTCTCACCATAGTCCTTGATTCTCTCGGTGACCGGATTCAAAATCAAAACATTGCCACCTGTTTCTCGTTGGAAAGTGGCGTCATTTGCTACTGCTCCACACTTAAAAACCGCCAACTTTCATGACATTGCAGTCTCCATGCCGTTACCCAAATTTGTAGGGAGTGATTAATTCTGTCAGGGATTCAATCCGCTTTTTTGTCTAAACTGACACACTCTTCGGTCTCTTTTTTAGAATATGATAATAAATTCACGATCGTATTGGGATTAACTTCCAATAAAGGCGCCAATGATTTTGAGTTGCAACAAAGCGGCGACAAATTATTGTACGAAAAAGTGT